>CAMDVZ010000034.1 GCA_945878895.1 Caenispirillum bisanense
TGCCGCCGACGTCGATGCGCTGCGGGAGATCATGGTTGCGCTGGCGCGCAAGCATCGCGACACGCCGATGGCCGGTCGCACCCATCTCCAGCAGGCCCTGCCGATCACGTTCGGCTACAAGATCGCGATCTCGCTGGCGGCGATGGACCGTCACGCCGAACGCCTCGCCCAGCTGCGTCCGCGGGTCGAGATGGTCGAGTTCGCCGGAGCGGCGGGCACGCTGGCCTCGATCGGCGAACGCGGCCTCGACGTGCAGCGCGCGCTGGCCGACGAGCTGAAGCTCGGCATGCCGCCGGCGACCTGGCACGTCGCGCGCGATGGCCTCGCCGAGGTCGTCAACGCGCTGGCGCTGATCGCGGGGTCGCTGGGCAAGATCGCCTTCGACACCATGATCATGATGTCGACCGAGTTCGGCGAGGTGTTCGAACCCTTCGTGCATGGCCGCGGCGCGTCGAGCACGATGCCGCAGAAGCGCAACCCGATCTCCTCGGAACTGATTCTGGCGGCCTCCAAGATCGCGCGCCAGCAAGCCGGCCTGATGCTCGACGGGCTGGTGACCGATCTCGAACGCGCCACCGGCCCGTGGCACGCCGAATGGGCCGCGATTCCCCAGGCGTTTCTCGCCACCGCCAGCGCCCTGCATCAGTCGAAGTTCATGCTGGGCGGGTTGATCGTCGATGCCGGGCGCATGCGGCGCAATCTCGACATCACGTCGGGGCTGATCGTGGCGGAAGCGGTGATGATGGGGCTGGCGCCGCATGTCGGCCGCCAGGAAGCCCACGACGTCGTCTACGATTCCTGCCGGCTGGCCGGCGAACGCGGCATCTCGTTGCTCGACGCCCTGCTGGAGTCGAAAGAGGTCATGGCCCATCTCGACCAGGCGGCACTGGCGAAACTCTGCGATCCCGCCAACTATCTCGGCATCGCGCCGGCGATGGTCGACCGCGTCCTCGCCGGACGCGGCTGACCATCCGTCCGGCGATCAATGCGCGGCGGCGGCCTCGGCCTTGAGGACGCCGAAGCGGGCATCGCCGTCGCGTTGCAGCTGGCCCACGAGGTCGATCTCCCAGACCAGATACTGGTTCATCGCCGCCTCGACGCCCTCGGTGCGGTCGTAGGGGCGGTACCAGACGTCGGTCGGCGGATCGGCCATGTGGCTGTGGCCTTTCTCGACCGGCAGGCCCGCGTCGCGCCAGGCGCGCATGCCGCCGCCCAGCACCGCCACCGGCCACGTCGCGTCGTCTTCCATCAGGTCGTCGGCCGCGAGTTGGGCGAGTACGCCGTCGGGCGAGACGATCACGATTTTCTTCGCGTCCGGTGCCTGGGCGATCATCGTCGGCAGGGTCGCGCGGAGGTTGGCGCGCACCGCGAACCAGGCGCCGGGCACGTGCGCCTCGCGGTAGCGGATCGAGTTGTCGAGATCGATCACCAGCGCCTCGCCGCGCTCGACCATGCCCGCCACCTCGCGGGCGCCGAGCGTCGCGATGTCGGGTGCGGCGAGTCCCGGCACGAAGCGTCGCTCCGGCCCGGTCGCGAGTTCGCCGGCTTCCGGCACGTGGTCGAGCACGTGAACCTTCTTCCAGCCCATCTGGATCAGCCAGTGGGCGGTCATCGTGGCACGCGCCCGGTCGTTGTCGGTCAGGATGATCGTCGCGTGGCGGACGCCGACATACTGGTCCGTCGCCTGCACCAGCTGGCCGCCGGCGGCGTGCCGGAAGTCGTGCAGGTGACCGGCTTCGTATTCCAGCCGGTCGCGCACGTCGAAGCGGAACACGCTGCCGCCGGCGGCGGCGACGTCGGCCTCGATCGCCTTCTGTGCCGCGCGGTCGATGAACCGCACGCCGAAGCGCTCGGCCACCTTGGCGGCGGCCTCGCGCGCCCAGGTGCCGGCGGCTTCGCTCTGCTCGCCGAAGCGGGTGGTGGCGCCGCGCGCGACCTGGAGACCCGCCAGGTGCCAGCCCATGGTACCGTTCTTCAGCGCCATCACCTTGTTGGGCAGGCCGGCGTTGATCAGCGACTGGGCGCCGATGATGGAACGCGTGCGGCCCGCGCAATTCACGATCACCAGCGTCTCGGGATCGGGCACCAGATCCTTGACGCGGTAGACCAGTTCGGCGCCGGGGCAGTCGATGCCGCCGGGGATCGCCATGTTCCTGAATTCCTCGAAGGGCCGCGAATCGAGAATGACGACGTTCTGGCCGGCATCGACCATCGCCTTCAGCTCGGTCGCGTCGAGTCGCGGCGTCTCGCATTCGTGCTCGACGATTTCGCCGAACGCCTTGCTGGGCACGTTGACGCCGCCGAACACCTCGAAGCCGGCCTCGCGCCACGCCTTCAGGCCGCCGTCCACGACGGCGAGATTGGCGTAGCCGCAACGCGACAGGCGCGACGCCGCCCGACCGGCGCGACCAGTCGATTGCCCCTCGTCGCCGTTGTCCATGACGACGATCCGCACCGCCGGGTTGGGCAGCAAAGTCATCGCCCGCAGTTCGAGCTTCGACAGTGGCACCGACTGGGCGAACAGCGTGTGGCCCTCGGAGAACTCGCCTTCCTCGCGCACGTCGAGAAACGCCAGTTCATCCTCGCCGCTCATCAGCGCCTTGACTTCGGCGACCGGAATCACCGGCGTCAGGATCTTCGGCTTGAAGGGAAAGCGCTTGCCGACCGAAGCGGCGAGGTCGACCGTGATCCGCTCCGGCAATTTTTCGAGGCTGAGGCCGTAGAGATGCAGGTGCAGCGCCGGCGCGCCGCTGTCGTGCACCTCGATGGTGTGGAAATCGTCGGGCAGATAGGCGACGCAATTGCCCTTCTCGACGGTGATTTCCTCGCCTTTCTCCAGTGTGACCGTATCGCCGTCGGTGGCGGCGCGGGCGTAGCGGACATTGTGCTCCTGGCCATGCACGCCCGCGATCACTGCCCAGGTCGTGTGGTTGTGCGGCGGCACCAGCTTGCCGGCCTTGCCGGCCGAGGCATAGAGCGCGAAGCGATGGTCGGGGTCCTCCGACACGCGATAGACGCCGCCCTCGGCGCGAACCGGGAACTGGTCGAGCGGGAACAGCTCTGTACGGGTAGCGAGCCCGACCAGCGCCTCGCCGATCTTCGCCAGCGACTCAGGCGACACGCCCTCGCCGAGCTCGATGGCGCGCACCTGCGCCAGGGTCTCGCGCACCGCGGCGGCGCGTTCGTTCCATACCGACATCTGATCTCTCCAACAGGCGCGTCGCCCGGTTACCCGATCGTGGGCCGGACTATAGGTCGCCGTGGCCGCCGTTCAAAGCACTTGGGACCGCACTTGGGGCCGCGCCGGGGGCCGTTGTCCGATCCATACCCCCCACGCGTCGTCGGACGCCGGACGGATTTCCGGGTTTCGAGCGTTTTCAACGCCCTGGCGCCGGACGCGCGAACACGTCCGTCCGGACAGGCGGCGGATTCGCCGGACACCGTCCGGACAAATGCCACGGCCGGCCGGACAACGCCACCGCGTGTCCGGACGGATCGGATGCCTGGGTCGGTCGCCGCGATTCGGCGAGAAGAACGGGTAAAATTATACATATAAAAGATCACAAAGTCAATCGTCTTGTCTGGATACGGTCGTGGGGAGAATGTCGATGTCCGTTGCCCGCACCCGGAACCGGGCTCGCGCGACACGTCCGCCACGGCCCGATGCCTTGCCGCGTCGTCCGCGATCCTTTACCCCACCATTTCGGATCGACCCGGCGCCGACGCGCCTTCGGGGAGTGTAAATCGTGCGACTTCTGATTCTCGGCGCCGGCGCGGTCGGCGGCTATTTCGGCGGCAGGCTGATGCAGGCCGGTCGCGACGTCACTTTCCTCGTCCGCCCGGCCCGCGCCGAGGCGCTGCGGTCCGGTGGCCTGCGCATAAAATCCAACAAGGGCGACGCGACCCTGACGCCGAAAGTCGTGGTCGCGGCCGCCGAAGGCGGTCCCTACGATCTCGTGCTGCTGACCTGCAAGGCCTACGATCTGGAGTCCGCGATGGACGCCATCGCGCCGGCGGTCGGCGCCGACACCGCGGTGCTGCCGACGCTGAACGGCATGCGCCATCTCGATACGCTCGATGCCCGCTTCGGCCGCGGCCGGGTGCTGGGCGGCGTCGCGCGCATCGGCACGACGCTGACGGCCGACGGCGCCATCGTCCACACCAGCCCCTTCACCGTCCTGACCATGGGCGAGCGCGACAAGGGTGCCGCCCCGCGCGCCGCCATGGTCGCGCTGGCCGCCGGCATCAAGGAGGCCGGCATCGATGGCGGCGTCCATCTCGACATCGTCCAGGACATGTGGGACAAGTGGATGATGCTGGGCACGCTGGCGTCGATGAGTTGCGCGCTGCGCGGCTATGTCGGCGACATGATGGCGGCCGACGAAGGCGAGGCCCTGGTGCGCGAGACGCTGGCGGAGTGCCGCGCCATCGCCATCGCCTCGGGGTTTCCGCCGTCCGATCGTGCCATCAAGATGGTCGAGGGCACCGTCACCCTGAAGGGCTCGCTGTTCGCCGCGTCGCTGCTGCACGATCTGGAGAAGGGTGGCCGGATCGAGTCCGAGCAGATCGTCGGCGACCTGCTGGCGCGCGGCCGGGCGGCCGGCGTCGCGACCCCCAATCTGCGCTTCGCCTACGCCCATCTCCAGGTCTACGAAGCCCGTCGGGCGCGCGAGGCCAAGGCGGCGGGCTGAGCGGGACAGGGTCGCGTCGAGCCGCTTTTCCACCGCCCGACGTGCTATCGATTCCGGCGCGTTCCTTCCCTTTTTGCCACCGCGTTGGAAACCGGCATGTCTGATAACCCCTCGACCAGGGAAATCCTCCGCCACCTTGCGAGCCGTCCCGGCCACGACGAGGTGAAGGCCGATTTCCGCCAGTTGCTGGTCGAGGAGTTCGGCGTCGAGCTGGGCGCGCTGGAGTTCGAGCGGCGCGTGCCCGAAGTGCGGGGCCGGCTCGATGCCTTGATCGGACGCACCGTGTTCGAGGCCAAGAGCGATCTCGACAAGGAATGGGCCGACGTCGAGCGCCGCATGCCCGACTATCTGGCCGATCGCGAGCGCAAGGAGGGCCAGCGTTTCGTCGGCGTCGCGTCGGACGGCCTGAAATGGGCGGTGTTCGAGCTGGCGGCCGGCAAGCTGGTCATGGTCAAGCGCACGCTGCTCGATGTCGAGCGAGCGAGCAAGTTCCTTGCCTAGCTGGATGGCGCGCTGGCGCTGAAATCCTCGCTGCCGCCGGACCCCGTCACGATTCGCGCGGAGCTCGGTTCCCAATCGGTCGCCTTTCGGCTGGTCGACGCGCGGCTGCGCGCGCTGTGGGATCGCCTGAAAAACCAGCCCGACGTGGCGTTGAAACGTCAATTGTGGGCCGAGTTGCTGAAGACCGTCTATGGCCGCGAGATCGAGGCCGACGCCTTCTGGTTCAAGCACACGTTTTCTGGTCGTGGTCGCCAAGTGCATCGCGCTGGCCGTCATGGGCATGCCGGAGGACGATCCGGAAAAGCTGCTGTCGGGCGAGGCCTTCGTGACGGCGGGCATCAACGGTGCCGTCGAAAGCGACTTTTTCGACTGGGTCGTGGCCGACTTGGAGGGCCAAGCGCTGGTACGCCGTATCATGAACCACGTGCGACGTTTCCGATTGGCGGAGGTCGAGAGCGACGTCCTGAAAATTCTCTACGAATCGCTGATTGATCGCGAAGAGCGCCATGGGATGGGCGAGTACTACACGCCCGACTGGCTCGCGGCCAAAGTGGTCAAACACGCGGTCCTCGCTCCCGTCGAACAACGCGTATTCGATCCGGCTTGTGGCTCGGGAACTTTTTTGTTTCATGCCATCCGCCTGTTTCTCGCGGAAGCCGAAGACGCCGGTATGCCCGCCGAGCGGCGTGCATCTGAAGCTTGTGCCCTCGTCGCGGGTACCGATATCCATCCCGTCGCGGTCATCATCGCGCGCGTCACCTATTTGCTGGCGCTGGCGCCAGTGTTGGCAGTCCGCTCGGGGCCGTTGTCGATTCCGGTTTATCTCGGCGATGCGATGCAACTCTCGATCTCGGAGTTCATGGCGGGCAAGGAGTTGACGATTCGAGTACCGCCACCGCCGGCCGGCGATGGCCGCAGCGGCGAGACCGATGCCAACGGCCGCGAACAGCTCGATTTCCCGGAGACCTTCTGTCGCGACCCCGCCTTGTTCGACAAGGCGATCGAGCGCATGCGCACCGGCTTGCAGGCCGACATGACCCGCGCCCAGATCGAGCACGCACTGTTCCGCATCACCGAGCAGCATTATCGCGCCGACGTGACGCGCGAGCAGCAGATGGCGATCAAGGATCTCGGCAAGACCTATGTTACTTTCGATCGGCTGCGGCGTGAGGGCCGCGACACGGTCTGGGCCTATGTCGCGCGCAACCTCTCTCGGCCGCTGGCCTATTCCGCCGGCGGCGGCTGGGCCAACGTGCAGGTCGGCAATCCGCCGTGGGTGGCGTACCGCTACATGAGCACCGATTTGCAGAGGCGCTTCAAGACCCTGGCGGTGGACGAAAAGGTCTATGTCGGCGGCAAGCTGGCGACCCAGAACGACCTCTGCGCGTTGTTCACGGTGCGCGCCGCCCATCTCTATCTGCGCTCAGGTGGGCGCCTCGCTTTCGTGCTGCCGATAGCAGCGTTGAAGGCAGGTCAGTTCGAGAAGTTGCGTGGTGGCGCCTTCACGTCGCTCAAGATCGCCTGGGACGAGGTTTGGACAATGGACGAGTACGTCAAGCCACTGTTTCCGGTGCCTTCGTGCGTCGTCTTTGGCCGCAGCAGGGGCACTGCGAAGTCGTTGCCCGGCACGGTCCGAGCCTATGCTGGGGTGTTACCGATGCACGATGCGGCAGAGGCTATTGCCGACGCACGGTTGCGCGTAACAGAAGGTGCGCCGGCGCTGACCGTGGGCACGTTCGAGGGCGGGTCGATCTATCGCGCGGCGTTCCATAACGGCGCCACTCTGTTTCCCCGGATGCTGGTGCTCGTAGAGCGACGAGCGACAGGGCGCTTGGGAGCCGATCCGTCGGCACCCTTCGTGCTTAGTCGCCGGACGACTCAGGACAAGGAACCGTGGAAGTCGTTGCCGGGTATCGAAAGTCGTGTCGAAGCGGCATTTCTGCGCACGATCATGCTTGGCGAGAGCATCCTTCCCTATCGTGTGTTTCGTTCATTCGAGGGAGTCGTTCCCATCACCGAAGGAGGCGACGTTCTCGATGCGGAGGCCGCGACCAACCGGGGTCTCGACGGGCTGCCAGCATGGCTGCGCAAGGCCGAACGCTGCTGGAAGGAGAACCGGTGGCAATCGATGAGTTTCGTCGAGCAGATCGACTACTACGGTATACTGTCCGCGCAATTTCCGATCCCGAAGCTGCGCGTCGTCTACGCCAAGGCTGGTACCCGCCCCGCCGCCTGTCTGTTGCGCGACGCCGCCGCCGTGGTCGACCATAAGCTTTACTGGACGACACCCGCCAGCGAAGCGGAGGCGCGGTTTCTGGTGGCGATCCTCAACAGCGAAACCGCGCGTGCCCGGATCGAGCGTTATCAGTCGCGCGGCCAGTTTGGCGCGCGCGACTTCGACAAGGTGATCTTCAATCTGCCGATCCCGCGCTTCGATCCCAAAAACGCGGCCCACCGCGCGCTGGCGACCGCCGCTTCCCGGGCCGAGCGGATCGCCGCCCGGGTTGGTTTTCCCGAGGGGGTGAAGTTCCAGCGTGCCCGTGCCTTGGTGCGGGCGGCGCTGGTCGAGGACGGGGTCGCCAAAACCATCGACGACCTCGTCGCCGCCCTGCTGGATGGCGCCGCGCCATAGCCGTCGGCGAGGCGGCGGTTGACTCGCCTTTTTCGGCCGCTATGGTCCGCCGCACTTCGGAATTCGGATCGACGGGAGACAGTCGCATGAGCGCGCAGTTGAAGGCAGTCATCGAGGCGGCGTGGGAAAAGCGCGACGGCGTCAACAGCAAGACCACGGGCGAGGTCCGCGACGCGGTCGAGGCGGTCATCGCCGGGCTCGACGACGGTTCGCTCCGCACCGCCGAGAAGATCGGCGGCGAGTGGGTCGTGAACCAGTGGCTGAAGATGGCCGTGCTGCTGTCGTTCCGGCTCTATGATTCGGTGCCGATGGACGGTGGCGCCAGCTTCCCCGGAATAGGCAGCGCGCCGTGGTTCGACAAGGTGCCGCTGAAGACCACCGGCTGGGACGCCGCGCGCTTCCAGAAGGCCGGCTTCCGGGCCGTGCCGGGCTCGGTGGCGCGCCGCGGTTCCTACATCGCGAAAAACGTCATTCTGATGCCGTCCTTCGTCAATCTCGGCGCCTATGTCGACGAAGGCACGATGGTCGACACCTGGGCGACGGTCGGCTCCTGCGCCCAGATCGGCAAGAACTGCCACCTCTCGGGCGGCGTCGGCATCGGCGGCGTGCTCGAACCGTTGCAGGCCAACCCGGTCATCATCGAGGACAATTGCTTCGTCGGCGCCCGTTCCGAGGTGGTCGAGGGCGTGATCGTCGAAACGGGGTCGGTGCTCTCGATGGGCGTCTTCATCGGCGCCACCACCAAGATCGTCGACCGCCACACCGGCCAGATCCATCGCGGCCGCGTGCCGGCCTATTCGGTCGTGGTGCCGGGCAATCTCGGCGGTGGTCCGGACCGGCCCTCGATGTATTGCGCCGTCATCATGAAGACCGTCGACGCCGGCACCCGCGCCAAGACCTCGATCAACGACCTACTGCGGGACTAGGCGGCGCGGGACTCCGGATGGCGCCGACCGACCATGGGCCGATTTGACCGAAACGGCATGTCTGTGGGTTTTCTCACATGACGGAACGCCGTCTTTGGTGTGTTCTTCCCGGGTGAAAGCCGGCGCGGCCGACGGGCTGCGCGCTCAACCCGGGAGAGCGCCGTGACAATCTATTTCGCGACCAACCGCAATCCGATCGGAAACCCGCCGACCGCGTTCGGCACCGCATTGGGTCCGTTCGACGGCAAGGCCTTGCGGTACGGCAGCGCCGAAGTCGACCTGGCCGCGGCCAAGATCGTACCGGGATCGCTGAAGGTCGCCGACGAGCAGCTGTGGTGGACGCCCGAGGGCGACGCGCCGGTGTTCGGCAGCGCCGCCGTGCTCGAACAGCTGCGCGCCGACATGAAGGACAATGGCCGGCCGACGTTCCTGTCGATTCACGGCTTCAACTACACGTTCGAGGAGGCCATCGTCAGGACGGCACAAACGCGCGCCTTCTATGGCCTGGACGCCAACTGGTTCGTGTTCACGTGGCCGTCGGACGGCAGCATGAGGCGCTACCACGACGACCGCCGCGACGTCGAGAAATCCGGGGCCGCCGCGGCGCGGGCGCTCGACACGGCCGCCCGCTTTCTGGCGCGTCTGCGCAAGCAGGACCGCTGCGGCGAAAGCATCCATCTCGTCGCCCACAGCATGGGCAACTACGCGCTGCGCCACGCCGTGCAGGGTCTGCGCGCGATGTACGGCGACACGTTGCCCCGACTGTTCGACAAGATATTCCTGTTCGCCGCCGACGAGGACGCCGACGCGTTCGAGTATCCCGACAAGCTCAAGCTGCTGCCGCGTCTTGGCCGGCGCGTGGTCGTCTACCACACGACCCGCGACGCCGCGCTCGACATCAGCGCCAACACCAAGGGCAATCCGGTCCGGCTCGGCAGCGAGGGGCCGGAGAACACGACGCCGATCGCCGACAACGTGTCGATCGTCGACGTGGGTGCGGTGGTCGGCGACGGTCGCGACGTGACCAACCATCAATATTACTGGCGTTCTCCGAGCGTGCGCGCCGACGTAACCGCTGTTCTGAACGATGCCGCGGCCCACGAAATCGACGGCCGGGAGCCACTACCCGACCCGCTGCGGTTTCGCCTGGTTCGGACGTAGCCGGAAGCCGGTGGCGCCCGGTTCGGCGGGGCGGGGTTGTTCGGGCGGGGCGGCGGCGGTAAGGACCGCGCACCACGCCGCAGGAACCCCCGATGCCCGACACGCTGTCCAACACCGCCCTCGACCCGGTCGAGCTGACGCGCGAGCTGGTGCGTTGCGAGAGCGTGACGCCGGTCGAGGCCGGCGCGCTGACGTTGCTGGCGGACCGGCTGGCGCCGCTGGGGTTTCGCTGCGAGCGGATGGATTTCGCCGAGGCCGGCACGCCCGACATCGCCAATCTCTACGCCCGGATCGGGTCGGGCGGGCGGCATTTCTGTTTCGCGGGCCATAGCGACGTGGTGCCGGTCGGCGATCTGTCGTCGTGGAGCATCGGGCCGTTTTCGGCCGAGCTGAACGGCGGCTATCTGTTCGGCCGTGGTGCGGCCGACATGAAGGGCGCCATCGCCGCCTTCGCCGCCGCCACCGCCGCGTTCCTGCGTCGTCGTGGCCCCGATTTTGGTGGTTCGATCAGTCTGCTGATCACCGGCGACGAGGAGGGGCCGGCGGTCAACGGTACCGTGAAGATGCTCAAGCGCTTGCGCGAGCGCGGCGAGGGGATCGACGCCTGCGTCGTCGGCGAGCCGACGTCCGCCAGGAAATTCGGCGACATGATGAAGATCGGCCGCCGCGGCAGCGTCAACATCGATCTGGTGGTGCGCGGCATCCAGGGCCACGTCGCCTATCCGCACATGGTCGACAATCCGATCCATCGTCTCTCAAAGCTGATCGAGGCGCTGGTGGCCACGCCGCTCGACGCCGGCAGCACGCATTTCCAGCCCACGACCTTGCAGATGACCAATGTCGACACCGGCAACGCCGCCGACAACATCGTGCCCGGCATCGTGCGGGCACGTTTCAACAGCCGCTTCAACGATCTCTGGACCTCGACGAGCCTGATCGCGGAATTCCGCCGCCGGCTCGACGCGGCCAACGACGCGGTCGGCGGCAATGGACTTTACGAAATGACCGCCAGGGTGTCGGGCGAGTCGTTCTACACGCCGCCGGGCGAATTGTCGGATCTGGTCGCGGGTGCCGTGCGCGAGGTCGTCGGCGTCGATCCGGAACTGTCGACCACCGGCGGCACCTCCGACGCGCGCTTCATCAGGACCGACGCGCCGGTCCTCGAATTCGGTCTGGTCGGAGAGAGCATGCACAAGGTCGACGAGAAGACCGCGATCGCCGATCTGGCTGCGCTGGCGCGGGTCTACGAGCGCGTGCTCGACCGCTACTTCCCCGTCTCGTGAGCGACGCTCCCGCGGCGGCGCCCGATCCGGTCGAAGTTGGCCGCCGGCTGTTCGCGGCCTCCTGCGAGTTCTTCGCCGGTGCCGCCACCATCGAATCGCTGCCGCCTTTCGGCCTGCCGGAGGTCGCCTTCGCGGGCCGCTCCAACGTCGGCAAGTCGAGCCTCGTCAACGCGTTGACCGGACGCGGCACGGTGGCGCGCACCTCGTCCAAGCCCGGCCACACCCGCCAGCTCAATTTCTTCGATCTCGGCCACCGCCTGGTGCTGGTCGATCTGCCCGGCTACGGCTTCGCCAAGGTCGGCAAAAGCGTGAAGGAAGCCTGGCAGGATCTCGCCACCGCGTACCTGCGCGGCCGGCCGACCTTGCAGCGCGTCTGCCTGCTGATCGATTCCCGTCACGGCGTGAAGCCCAACGACGAGGAAACGATGGGCAACCTCGACAAGGCCGCCATCGTCTACCAGCTGGTGCTGACCAAGTGCGACCAGATCAGGCCTTCGGCGATTCCGGGCATGATTGAGGCCACCCGCAAGGTGGCGGCCAAGCATGTCGGCGCCCACCCCGAGGTGTTCGCCACCAGCGCCGAGAAGGGCACCGGCATCCCCGAATTGCGTGCGGCGCTGGCGTCGCTGGTCTGAGCGCCTATCCGGAATGGCCGGCGACGCGCGCGACGCGTTGCTGCCACAGGTAAACCAGCGGCACGGCCACCAGCTCCGATATCAGCGGCCAGATTGTCGCCAGGCTGGCATGGCCGGTGATCGAGGCCCCGAGCAGGCGCGACAGACCACCCGCAACGACGATCATGGTCAGCACCCGGAAGATCGACCCGCGTCGTTCGATGTCGGGGATCGCCGCCCAGTAGGCCAGCCCGACGCCGACCAGCAGCCCCGACAGATAGCGCGCGTGGCTGTCGAGACCACGATGGCGGGCGGCTTCGTCGAGCAGGCCCGGTCCGCCGATCACGCCGGCCAGCCCCGCGCCGAGCGGCAGCAGCGCCAGAAGTGCGACGGCGATCTGCAGCGGGTGTCTGGCGTCGAGCCAGTGGGTGGTCGCCGTCATTTCCCGATCCTACGCCATTGCGGCGCCGATGGATGTCACGCCGCGTCGTGGAAGATGAGGCCCATGGTGAAGCGCTGGCCGCTGCGCAGCGTCGACACGCCGTGGCGCATGGCGGTGCGGTAATGGCCGCGGCTGCCGCGCACGGGTCGTTCGTTGACGGCGAGAATCAGCGCTTCGCCTTGCGCCAACGGCACCACCTCGCCGCGCGACTGCATGCGCGGGCGTTGCTCCATCAGCATGAAATCGCCGCCGCTGAAGTCGGTCGCGGGGTCGCTCAGCATAATGGTCGTCTGCAGCGGAAACACGAGATCGCCGTAGAGATCGCGGTGCAAAGCGTTCCAGTCGCCGGGGCCGTATTTCAGCAGCAGCGGCGTCGGACGTGTCTGGCCGGCGGCGTGACAGCGGGCGAGCCAGTCCGCCAGCGCGTCGGGATAGCGGGCGCCGAGCCCGAGCATGGCCTGCCAGCGGTTGGCGACCGCCGCCAGTCGCGGATAGAGGTGCTCGCGCAGGGTTTCGACGATCGGCGGCACGGGGCGCGCGAAGTACTTGTATTCGCCCTGACCGAAGCCATGGCGGGCCATGTGGATGTGACTGCGGAACAACGCGGACTGGTCGTAGAGGGCGACGAGACCGGCGCACTCGGTCGGCGTCAGCAGGGAACCGGTGGTCGCGAAACCGCGCGCGTCGAGCGTGGCGGACAGGCTCGTCCAGTCGAGGGCGTCGAGCCGGTCGGCGAGGTCGGGTGCGGCAGGCACTTGTCTGGGGGGCATGGCCGCAGCATGCCGGGCCGCGCGACGCGGCGCCATCCGGTCGCACGCGCCGAATGTCCGGTCGCTTTGCCCCGGCGGGTTCTTCCGCTATGAGTTCGCCGTCGCGAAACCCCCTCCCGTCGCCGGGCGGGGGTTTTGTCCAGGATGGGGGTGGCGATGGCGGAGCCGGTGGCGGAATCGAAGGAACAGAAACGTCTGGTCCGCATGGCCGAAACGATTTCGCAGGCATTGCCCTACATGAGACGGCATACCGGCGCCAACTTCGTCGTCAAGTACGGCGGCCACGCCATGACCGACCCGAAGCTGGGCGACCTGTTCGCCCGCGACGTGGTGCTGATGAAGCAGATCGGCATGAACCCGATCGTGGTGCATGGCGGCGGGCCGCAGATCAACAAGATGCTCGAGCGCGTGGGCATCAAGAGCACCTTCGTGAACGGCCTGCGCGTCACCGACGCGGCCACGATGGAAATCGTCGAGATGGTGCTGGCGGGCTCGATCAACAAGGCGATCGTGGCCGACATCAACGAATGCGGAGGTCTCGCCGTCGGCATCTGCGGCAAGGACGGCAACCTGATCCTCGCCCGCAAGCTGACCGAGGTGCGCGATCCGCGGACCGGCGAACTGCTCAAGGTCGATTTGCAACAGGTCGGCGAGCCGGCGAAAATCAACGTCATGGTGCTCGAGCAGCTGACCAAGGCCGGCGTCATTCCGGTCGTGGCGCCGGTTGGTTTCGGCGTCGACGACGAGCTGACCTACAACATCAACGCCGACACGTCGGCCGGCGCCATCGCCGGTGCGATGCGGGCCAAGCGGCTCTATTTCCTGACCGACGTGCCCGGCGTCCTCGACAAGGCGGGGAAACTGATCCGCGACATGACGGTCGAGCAGGCGCGCGCCCTGATCGCCGACGGCACCATTTCGGGCGGCATGATCCCCAAGGTCGAGAACTGCATCGACGCGGTCAATGCCGGCGTCGACGCCGCGGTGATCATGGACGGCCGCGTGCCACACGCCCTGCTGCTGGAACTGTTCACCGAGGCCGGCGTCGGCACCCTGGTGAAGCGCAAGTAGCGGCGCGGCGGGGCCCGCCGTGGGCGGACCGGTTTCCGGTACCGAGGGTTATGGCACGCAGGCCGACGCGCTGGCCGTCCAGTACGAGAACATAGCCTTCGCCGACGTCCATCGCGAGACGATGCACCTGTTTCCGGCCACGCCGAGCCGCGTGCTCGACGTCGGCGCCGGCACCGGTCGCGACGCCGCGGCCCTGGCGGCGCTCGGGCACGTCGTGCTCGCGGTGGAGCCGACGCGCGAGATGCGCGCGCACGCGATGCGGCTGCACGGCGGCAGCGGGGTCGACTGGCTCGACGACGGCCTGCCGCGTCTCGATCGCGTTTTGGCGCGTGGCCAGCGCTTCGACCTGATCCTGCTGACCGCCGCCTGGATGCATCTCGACGAAGCCGAACGGGAAACCGGCATGGCGGCGCTGGCGCGGCTTCTGGCGCCTGGCGGGCGGATCGTCATGTCGCTGCGGCACGGCCCTGTGCCGGCCGGACGGCGCATGTTCGACGTCGCGGCGGCCGAGACCGACGGGCTGGCGCGGCGGCACGGCCTGCGGACGGTGTTCGAGGGTTCCCGCGAGGGCATGTTCGGCCAGCCTGGTGTCTGGTGGACGTTTCTGGCCCTGGAAGCGGCGATTTGACCGCGACGGCGGCATCGCGCCGGCCGGTTCCGCGCTTGACCGGCGGCGAGGCCTTGCCTACCTGTGGGGCCTGGAAAACAACCGGATTTCGCCCGTTCCGACCATGGCCTTGCTCCCGATCCTGATCGCGCCCGATCCCCGCCTGAAACTGGTTTGCACGCCCGTCGCGCGGGTCGACGACGCCGTGCGCCAGCTGATGGACGACATGCGCGAGACCATGCTGGCGGCGCCCGGCATCGGCCTCGCCGCCCCCCAGGTTGGTCATCCGATCCGCCTGATCGTGGTCGAGATCGAGCGCGAAGGGCAGAAGACCGGCCCGCTGTTCATGGTCAATCCGGAGATCGTCGAGGCCTCCGACGAGGACGTCATCTACGACGAGGGCTGCCTGTCGGTGCCGGAGCACTACGCCGAGGTGGCGCGGCCGGCGAAGGTCCGCGTGCGCTATCTCGATCGCGACGGCGAAACCCGCGAACTCGAGTGCGAGGGCCTGTTGTCGACCTGCGTGCAGCACGAGATGGACCATCTCGAGGGCATCCTTTTCATCGACAAGATCTCGGCGCTGAAACGCGGCATCATCCTGCGCAAGCTGATCAAGGCGCGGAAGGACCGCGAACGCGAGGAGGCGGACTAGGGAGTAGCGGCCGGATCGACGCATGTCCGGGCAAGTATCGCCCGCGACGGCCCCGGATCGACCGCCATCACGTCGGAACCGGGCTCGTCGATCAGGCTGGCCTTTTCCGCCCCGACACTCCGTCGAGCCGAGGCGATTGGCGCTGCCGCCACCGTGCCGGCGGACATCGGGAGCCCGTTCTCGCCTTCGGGAACCGCGATACGGGCATCTGCTTCCGGCTCCGCCGGGAGGATCGCCATCGGCGCCACGGGATCGCCGACGATCATCCGGGTAAACCATCGTCGCCGAACAGGAAATCCTGGCTTCGCGCAGCGCTCGGGTCGGCCGTTGCCCTGGCGGCCCCCGTCCGCCGTGCCGCCTCCAGCAGCAACCGTCGGGATTTTCCGCGAGAGAGCGCGTTGACGGGAGTCAGGCGCGCGATCACATGCCCATGCCGGGTCAGGACGATATCGTCTCCTGCCTCCGCGCGTCGGACGAGCTCTGTCAATTGCCTCTCGGCGTCGGTCACGGACACCCGCATCGGCCGTTCCTCGTGTTCCGTTCGCCGGAGAAATATCGACGATCCGATGGTCCAGATCAATCGATGCGCGGGCGCCAAAGTCCGCAGGATTTGCTTGCCTGCGCGCGAGTGACGGAGGGCACGAGACCGGGGCGACCGCGCGTCGCGGCAACAACCGCACCTGGCGGCATTGAGCCGGCGACCACGGACATGCTCCAAGTCGGCGATGGTCCAGTTTCTCCGCCGCGCCGCGTTCGTCCCATGTTGACCCTCGCGGAGATCGCCGCGGGCGTGTCGGGCGCGTGGCGTTTGATGTGGGGCGATCCGGGCGGCTTGTGGATGCTGGACCGCAGCCGCGAGGGCTTCTGGCGCTCGTTCCGGGTCGCGATTTTCCTGGCGCCGCTGTCGGCGCTCTACCTCGCGCTGACCTACACCCGGTTCGCCAGCGACATGCCGCTCTCGACCATCGTGCTGGTCGAGGCGCTGCGTTACGTGATCGACTGGACCGGTTTCGCGGTGCTGCTGCTGGAGAAATGCCGGCGCGTCGGCTGGGAGCGCCGCTATGTCGGCGCCGTGGTGGCGCTGAACTGGGCCAACGTGCCGGTGACGATCATCGTGGTCGGGCTGGCGGCGGCCGGCGAGGTGCTGCCCGCCATTGTCGATACCGCCATCGGCCTCGCGATCATGGTCGCGGTGGTGGCGTGGGTCGCTCGCATCCTGCGCCACACGCTGGACTGCACGTGGGCGGCGGCCGTCGGGCTCGGCATCGCCAATCTCTGGATGAGCCTCCTACTCACCACCCTCGTCCATGGCATCCTCGGCCTGCGCGTCGTCCCGCCCGTCTGAGTCGCCCTCGTAGAGGACGCGGGTGAGGTAGAGCCCGTGCGGTGGCGCCGTTGGTCCGCCGGCCGCGCGATCCCTTGCCGCCAGCGCCCGCGCGACGTCGTCGGGCGACCAGCTTCCTTCGCCGACCAGGCGCAGGGTGCCGACCATGACGCGGACCTGGTTGTGCAGGAAGGATCGCGCCGCCAGTTCGATGCGGATTTCCTCGCCGGACTGGCTCACGTCCATCCGTTCCAGCGTGCGGACCGGCGATTTGGCCTGGCAGCGGGTGGAGCGGAACGAGGTGAAATCGTGGTGGCCGACCAGGATCGCCGCGGCCGCCCGCATCCTGGCGACGTCCAGCGGAACGTGCAGCAGCCAAGCGCGGTTGGCCTCCAGCGCGAGCGGCGCGCGGCGATTGACGATGCGGTAGAGATAGCGCCGTCCGGTGGCATGGAAGCGGGCGTGGAAATCGTCGGCGACGCGCTCGGCCGACAGCACCGCGACGGGCACGTCGCGCAGATGCGCGTTCAGCGCGTCGCGTACCTTGTCGGCGGGCGTCGGTCGCGCGATGTCGACATGCACGACCTGGCCCAGCGCGTGCACGCCGGCATCGGTCCGTCCCGCCGCGCGCACGACAACCGTCTCGCCGCAGAACGCCAGCACCGCGTCCTCGATCGCCGCCTGCACCGAAGGGCCGTTGTGCTGGCGCTGCCAGCCCACGAAGGGCGTGCCGTCGTACTCGACGGTGAGCTTGTAGCGCGGCATGTGGCTAGAGCGGTTTCGGGGGCGGTGGAGACGCCGACGGGCCGATGCCTGCAGGCACCACGATAGCCGGACTTGAGCTTTCGACTTCCCTTCCCCCCCGGGGCGCTGGCGGCCCCGAGGCGGGGGACTGTGCCCGAAGGGCGGAAGGGAGTGGTTCGCGGTCAGGCACGCGATCCCGGGAAATCACCAATGTCGGGGAGAAGTGCCTGGGCGGCAGCGATGTTTTCGTTCCAGCGGCAGCGTCCGCGTATCGACAACCACCCCCTTCCGCCCCTTCGGGGCACCTTCCCCCGCCAGCGGGGGAAGGGAAGAAGTCACCGCGGCTCAATGCTTTTTCGGTTCCGAAAGAGATACGTAGATACCCTGACCCCCCGCGTGGGGGAGGGTATGCATCCATCGTGGCGCACGGTCGAATGACCGACAAAAGTGTCATCCCGAGCTTGTCGAGGGACCTTTCGTCATGGTTCGGGGCGTCGGTTTCCGTGCTCAACGCCGCGCAAAGGTCTCTCGACAAGCTCGGGATGACACCGTTTTCGTGGTGCCGGCAGTGCGCCAACCCCGGTGGACCGGGCTTTTCGGTCCGCGAGGAGATGTATGCATACTCCAGCCCGAAGACGGAGGAGGGAGAGAGAAACAACATCGGCTGCCGCGTTCCGGCCTCCACGACGGCGGTCCCGCTCATCGCACGGGCACGTCGGCGGCCGGCGGCGCCGGGGCGTCGAGGACGCGGCCGGCCAGCGCGAAGCCGCGCGCGAAGGCCGCACCATCGACCGCTCCCTTGCCCGGTCTTTGTAGGCGGGTCAGGCGCAGGCCACCGACGCCGCAGGCCACGACGGGCACGCCGTCGCGGGCGATGGTCACGCTGCCGGGTTGGCCGCCGGCCAGCGCCAGGGTCGCGCCCAGCAGCTTGATCCGTTCGACGGTGCCCGAGGGCGACGGCGCGTCGAAATACGCGCCAGGCCACGGATCGAAGGCACGCACCTGGCGTTCCAGATCGGTGGCGGGCTTGCGCCAGTCCAGCGCGCCTTCCTCGCGGCCGAGCTTGTGGGCGTAGACGACGCCCGCGACCGGTTGCGGCACCGCCACCAGGCTGCCGCCGACCAGACCATCGAGCGCCGCCACGATCAGCCGCCCGCCCAGCTCGGCCAGCTGGTCGTGCAGGACGTTGGCGGTGGTGTCGCCGTGGATCGGTACCGCTTCGGCCAGCAGCATGGCTCCGGTGTCGAGCCCCTGGTCCATGCGGATGATGGTGATGCCGCTCTGGTCGTCGCCGGCCAGGATGGCACGGTGGATCGGCGCGGCGCCCCGCCAGCGCGGCAGCAGCGAGCCGTGGATGTTGAGGCAGCCCAGCAGCGGCGCGTCGAGAAAGGCTTTCGGCAGGATATGGCCGTAGGACACGACCACAGCGGCGTCGAGATCGAGGGCGCGGAACGCGGCGGCTTCCTCCTCGGCGCGCAGGCCGCGCGGCGTGCGCACGGCAATGCCGCGTTCGGCCGCCACGTCGTGGACCGGCGAGCGCCGCTCGTGCTGGCCGCGTCCGGCCGGTTTGGGCGCGCGGGTATAGACCGCGACGACGTCGTGGCCGGCATCGAGCAATGCCCGCAGGGCGGGCACCGCGAAGGCGGAGGTTCCGAGAAAAGCCAGTTTCATCGGCGGGTTATAGGCGCCGCCGCGCCGCCGCCGCAACGCGGCGCGAACGCCGGCGGTCGACCGGCCGGATACCGGGTGATCGCGATGGCTGCCGACGGGTGATCGATGGGCGCCGGGACGGCGAGAACCGGCGTTTCGCCAGGGGGGGAGTTTATCCGGGTAGAATGAATATATTGCCGCGAC
>CAMDVZ010000035.1 GCA_945878895.1 Caenispirillum bisanense
AAACAGACCCTGATCGAGGAAGTCGCCGCATGGGAGCACGAGCGCAATACCAACCACGCCAAGGCGAACTGGCAATTCACGACCCAAAACGCCCGCATCAAGCTCAAGCACCTCTACCCTTCAATCTGAACGAATCGGGCGACTAGTCCGGGGGCGGCCGACCCATCCACCGCCGGCGCACCGGCGTATCATCGACGATGCGCACGTCCGTCCTGCCTCGCCGCCTCGTCGCGGGCGTCGTCGATGCCCTGATCCTGACGCCGCCGTCGCTCGCCGCGACGTGGGCGCTCGGCGAGGCATTCGTGCTGACGGCGCCGGCGGTGCTCGCGATCGCCGGCCTCGACCTGCTCTATCGCGCCGGCTTCGAAAGCTCGCGCTGGCAGGCGACGCCGGGCAAACGCTGGCTCAGATTGCGGGTCGCGGGCGTCGCGGGCGAGCGTCTTTCGGTCGGCAGGGCCGTTCTGCGCACCCTGCCGTTCTGGGGTGGCACCTTGCTGGCGCTGCTCACGCCCGCCACTGGCCTGTCCCTGTTCACGGCACTGGCATGGCTGGCCGCGCCGTTGTGCCTTGCGTGGTTGCCCGTCTCCGGGTGGCGGCAGGGCCTTCACGACGCGTTGGCGGACGCCGTGGTCGAACGCACGGCAATCGGGTGAAGGCCGTTCCGGCTCCCGGGCAGCTGTCGCGTCGAGGCAAACCCTGCCGATGGCGCGGCGTCCGGGAGCGTGCCTCGCCGATGGCGCTCCTGGCGAACGCCCTCGATGGCCGATGCGGCGGCGAAGATGCGCCACTGGAGTGGCGCGCGCCCGGATTTTTCCGTTTTGGCGGGGTTTTCACTGGTTCGAGACCGCCTCAATTCGCGGCGCGACGTTCGCCCGATTGCCCCGGGTCGAACGCCGCCCGGCTTGACCGGCGCCCCCGCGGCCCGCTAAGTCCCTCCGTTCGCCGGGAGGGCAGGATCATGGAAAAATTCACGCAGTTGACCGGGGTGGCCGCACCCATGCCGATCGTCAACATCGACACCGACATGATCATACCCAAGCAGTTCCTCAAGACCATCAAGCGGACGGGGCTGAAGGAAGGCCTGTTCCACGAGATGCGCTGGACCGCCGACGGGCAGAAGAAGGATTTCGTGCTCGACCGGCCGGCCTACCAGAACGCCAAGGTGATCGTGGCCGGTCCCAATTTCGGCTGCGGGTCGAGCCGCGAGCACGCGCCGTGGGCGCTGCTGGATTTCGGCATCCGCTGCGTGATCAGCGAGAGCTACGCCGACATTTTCTACAACAACTGCTTCAAGAACGGCATCCTGCCGATCAAGCTGTCGAAGGAAGAAGTGGCGCGCGTGATGGAGGACGCCAACCTCGGCGCCAACGCGACGATCACCATCGATCTCCAGGCGCAGCAAATCACCTGCTCGGACGGCCAGAAGATCCGGTTCGAGATCGATTCCTTCCGCAAGCAGTGCCTGCTGGAAGGGCTCGACGAGGTCGGCCAGACCATGCAGGCCGATTCCAGCATCGGCTCCTTCGAGCGCGACCGCCAGACCCAGCAGCCCTGGGCCGCGCCGTCGATCGCGGCCTGACCGGCTTCATCGCGACCATCGCGCCGGCCCCGGGGGTCGGCGCGTTTTCTTTGTCCACGTTTCTGTGTCCAGATCCTTCCGGAGGAAATCCATGGCCAGCTCCAATCGCTCCCTTCTCGTCCTGCCCGGCGACGGCATCGGCCCCGAGGTGATGAACGAGGTCCGCAAGGTCATCGCCTGGATGGGCAAGAAGCGCGCCGTCGGCTTCGACATCGCCGAGGATCTGGTTGGCGGCTCCTCGCTCGACGCGCACGACACGCCGCTGACCGACGCCGCGATGGCCAAGGCGCTGCAGGCCGACGCCGTGCTGTTCGGATCGGTCGGCGGCCCGAAGTGGGACACCGCCGACTTCACCAAGAAACCCGAGCGCGGCCTGCTGCGCCTGCGCAAGGAAATGGACCTGTTCGCCAATCTGCGGCCGGCCAAGGTGTTCGACGCCCTGGTCGATGCCTCCTCGCTGAAGCCCGAGATCGTGCGCGGCCTCGACATCATGATCATCCGCGAGCTGACCAGCGGCGTCTATTTCGGCGAGCCACGCGGCATCGTGGACCTGCCCGACGGCCAGCGGATGGGCTTCGACACCCAGCGCTACACCTCAGGCGAGATCCGGCGTGTTTGCGCCGTCGCCTTCGAGCTGGCGCGCAAGCGCAAGAACAAGGTGTGTTCCTCGGAGAAGGCCAACGTCATGCACACCGGCGTGCTGTGGCGCCAGGAAGCGACGAAGCTGCATGCCGAGTCCTACAAGGACGTGACGCTCGAGCACATGTACGCCGACGCGCTGGCCATGCAGCTGGTGCGCTGGCCGCACCAGTTCGACGTCATCGTCACCGACAACCTGTTCGGCGACATTCTCTCCGACGAAGCCTCGATGCTGACCGGCTCGCTCGGCATGCTGCCCTCGGCCTCGCTCGGGGCGCCCGACGCCACCGGCCGCCGCAAGGCGCTCTACGAGCCGATCCACGGCAGCGCGCCCGACATCGCGGGCAAGGGCCTCGCCAATCCGATCGCCGAGACGCTGAGCTACGCCATGATGCTGCGCTACTCCTTCGATCTTGGCACCGAGGCCGACATCGTGGAGAAAGCGATCGAGAACGTGCTGGCGGCGGGCTACCGCACCGGCGACATCCTGGGCGGCGGCATCGATGCCAAGGCGGCCATCGCCAAGGGTCTCAAGCCGGTCGGCACCCAGGAAATGGGCGACGCCATCGTCAAGGAACTCGACCGCATGGTGTGACCGGTCCGGGATTTGGTCTCCCGATCGAAAAGAGCTACAATGGCTCCCGATCCGATGCGGGAGCCATCCGATGAAATCGATGACGGCGCGCGATGCCAAGAACAGGCTGGGCTCCGCGCTCGACGCGGCCCAGCAAGAGGCCGTGCTGATCACCCGGCATGACCGCCGCGTGGCGGCACTCGTGTCGATCGAGGAGCTGGCGCTGATCCCGCGCTACCGGCACCTCGCCGCCGCGAAAATGCCGGACGACGCGATGAACGCGGAAGCCATCGCCGAGCGCCAGAAGCGCGTCATGGGATGGCTCGGCGCTTTTCGCGGAAAATTCGGCACGGTCGAGGAGATCGACGCCAATCTGCGCGAACAGCGCGACTCATGGGATCGGTAGCCGACCTGCTGGGAGAGCGGGCCTACCTCGATGCCAACATCGTCATCTATTTCATGGAGGGCGGCTCGCCATTTTCGGCGGTCATCGACGCCTTGGCGATGGAGTCGGCGGCAAAGCGCGTGGCGTGCCGGACGTCGCTGCTCACGCTCACCGAAGTGCTTGCCGGGATGGCGCAGGACGAGGACCCCGGGCCTGTCCAGCGGGTTGTCGACTTCTTCGAGGACGGCGGTTTCTTCGAGACACTCGAAACGACACCGAAAGCGTTTTTCCTCGCCGGCATCGCCAGAGGGCGTATGCGGATCAAGACGCCCGACGCGCTGCATCTCGCGACGGCGCTCGACCATGACTACCGGTACTTCCTGACCAACGACCGGCGTCTGCGCTCGCCGTGGCCGGAGCGGCTGGCGGTCGTGCAGATCGGCGACCTGTCGCGCGCGTGACCGCACCGCTCGGGCGTCATCGCCCTTTCCATGTCAGGCCGAGGCCGGCGAAGCGGTTCAGGACGTTGAACAGGATTCGCGAGACGTCGTTGTCGTGGCCGTTGCCTGGCAGGCTGCCGCAGAAGGTGATCGAGCCGGTCGAGAACACGGCGCCGCCGTTCGGCGTGTCCATGTACGTCATGTCGGCGCGCACCAGACGTTCCTTGATCTCGTCGGTGACGGTCGAATAGAGGCCCAGAATGTCCTCCGGCACAGGCACGAAGTGGGATTGGTGCTTTTCCGAGGACGCCACGACCACCGCGTTGCGCGGCGTGCCCAGCCTGATGTCGGCGCGGTCGAGCTCGAAACCGGCGGCACCACCGCCACTGAAACCGTGGTCGCCAACGATGTCGCCCTTCACGCCGTCGAAAATCCACGACACCCGCGGATCGGTGGCCGCCGGCGTTCGGCGGTAGTACGAACCCTCGAACATGCCCTGGGCGGAGAAACCGACGCCCGCGAGCTTCTGGGGCGGCCGGTCGGCGTGGCGCCACAAGCCACCGTAGGCGCCGTCGAGCGCATGGTGATACTCGCCCGGTTCGGCCGCCCATGTCCGGATGGCGGTCTCGACGCGGCGGATCTCCAGCACGCCGGGCAGCTTCGGCGAGCGCGCGACGCGCCAGTAGAAACCGTTGCCGCCGAGATAGGCCAGCTTGCCGCCGCCATCGACGTAGCCCTGCAGCGCGTCGAGGCTGCCCAGCGTGTGGTACTCCGGGTGGGTGCCGGTCACGAGCGTCTTGTAGCCCTGGATCAGGTCGAGGCCCTCGTCGTCGAGGTCTTCGTCGGTGACGACGTCGTAGACGATGCCCATCGTCTCGAACCAGTCGAGCAGATGGGTGTCGGCGGAAAAATGGCGCAGGCCCGAGCCACGCGCGTCCTCGAAGGTGAGGAAGCCCGGCCGCATGGTCAGTGCCGGACGCAGGCGCGAGGAATAACAGACGCCGCTGCGATCGGCGTGCCGGTTGTAGGTCGAGAGGCCGAATTCAGGATAGTCCTGCGGGTTGTGCGGCGCCGCCCCCCAGCTGCCCACGCGGTCGCGGTAGGATTCGTCGACATTGCCGCGCGCGAAGTTGAAATAGACCTGGTAGGTGAAGGTCGAGGCCAGATACACGACGTCCGCGGTGCGCTTGCCGCGCGGCGGGCGCACGAAAAAGGGCACGATGTCGGCGTGCCCCTCGCAGGCCAGCCGCATGCCGTAGACGCCACTGCGCAGGGTCGCGGGAATCTCGAAGACGAAGTCGGTTTGCCAGCCGCAATCGTGCAGGTCGTCGTCGTGGAAATGGATCGCGGCGTAGTGGCGGGGCGCGTCCATCCAGCGCCGCTCCGCGCCGGTCCATGTCGAGCCTTTCATGGCCCGCGCGGGCAGATTGACGAGGCGACCGCGCAGACCGCCCGGGCCAACATCGTCGATGTCGATGCCGTCCATGCCGCGCGAGAAGTCCCATGCCGCCAGCGTGCCGGCGGGAAGACGGGCCGGGTCGAGCGCGAGCGATGCCGGATCGGTCACGACGCCGGCCACGATCATCGGATCCTCGATCTTGCCGTTGAAATGGCGCCGCGCCGGCGACGCCTGCTGGGCCGCGATCCAGACCGGCCGGCGCGCGTCGTGCGCCAGCGAGCGGTCGAGCGGCGCCCAGCCTTCGCCGCCATCGACGACGCCGGCTTCCGGATGCAGCGCTTTCTGGCCGACGCGAATCGACTTGCCGGCGGGATCGATGCTCGCCCAGACGCGATACCAGCCCCGTGACCGCATGGGACGCGCCGTCGCCACGCGCACGATCTCGCCCGACCCGGTGCCGACCTCGAGAACCATGCCATCGGGCGTCGAGAGCAGCGCGAAGCCGGTCCGGCTGTCCTCGTCCCAGCGCGACAGCACGCACCGTTCGCCGGCCTCGGGCATCGTCGGCTGAATCAGCGCCGTCATCGTGATCGCGCCCAGCGGCGAGAGCGACACGCCACCCTCGACCACCGCGTAGGACCCCGGAAACGAGCGCTGGACGCGGGAGGGAAACGACGTCGAGAAGGCAGCCGAGAGGTCCTCGAACTTCATGCCCGGCCCGGCCGGATTGGGGTCGCCCCGGCGTATCCTCGCCAGCGAGGCGTGGACGGGCTCCGTCCCGACGCTCGTGACCTTGAAGGCGATGCGCTCGCCCGGCGCGCCGGAAAGCCGGTCGGTATAGGCGGTCAGCGGAATCATGGCGGTCCTCCGGAAGCACGGTCGCGGCGGGCGATCATCGCCTCGCCGTGCCGCCGGGCGCAACGTCTCCGGGTGCGATCAGCGTTCGGCCGCCAGTCGGGCCTCCAGCGCCGCGGCCAGCGCGTCGAGCTCGCCCGGCGCGATGTCGGCAATGGCGGCGACCGGTCGCTACTTGATCAGCGAGCCCAGCACGCCGCGCAACAGGCCACCGACGATGCCGCCACCGCCGCCGCGTCCGCCACCGAGCACGGCCTTGGTCAACTCGCGCACCGCGACGTTGGTGACGGTGCGCGCCGCGGTCTTGGCCACGGTGGTGCCGAAGCTGTCGTTGCGACTGCCCGCTGGAGCGCGGCCACGCGGCGCGGGCGCTTCCTCCGGCGGTTGCGCCTGACGCAAGCGCGGCTGGCCGCGCGACGGCGGCTCGGGCGCCGGTTCCGGCGCGGGCGGGCTTTGCGGCACCGACCCACCCCACGGACGCGGCGTCTGGCGCGGCGGTTCGATGGGCGGGGGCGGGGGCGGCGGCGCGCCGTACTGGCCGCGACGGCGTGGAGCGGCTCCCGTCGCGGGAGTGGCGGCGGCCGGCTGACCGGTGGCGCGACCCATCAATACCTCGAAGGCGGAGTCGCGGTCGACGGCTGCTTCGTACTTGCCGGCCAGCGGCCCGGCGTCGATCGCCGCGGCGCGCTCGGCATCGGTGGCAGGTCCGATGCGGCCCTGCGGTGGCGCCACGAACACGCGTTCCACCGGCGTCGGCACGCCCTTGGCGTCGAGGAACGACACCAGCGCCTCGCCAACGCCGAGTTCGGTGATCGCCTTCTCGGTGTCGAGCTTGTCGTTCTGGCGGAAGGTTTCGGCCGCCACCTTGACCGCCTTCTTGTCGCGCGGCGTGAAGGCGCGCAGCGCGTGCTGCACGCGGTTGCCGAGCTGACCCAGCACCGTGTCGGGCACGTCGAGCGGATTCTGGGTGATGAAGTAGACACCCACGCCCTTGGAGCGGATCAGGCGCACCACCTGCTCGATCTTGTCGACCAGCGCCTTGGGCGCGTCGTTGAACAACAGATGGGCTTCGTCGAAGAAAAACACGAATTTCGGCCGGTCGAGATCGCCGACTTCCGGCATGATCTCGTACAGCTCCGACAGCATCCACAGCAGGAACGTGCCGTAGAGCCTCGGGCTCTGCATCAGTTTGTCGGCGGCGAGGATGTTGATGTAGCCAAGATTGGCGCCATCGCGCCGGATCATGTCCTGGAGGTCGAGCGCTGGCTCGCCGAAGAAATGCTCGCCGCCCTGCTGCTGCAACGTCAGCAGCTGGCGCTGGATGGTGCCGATGGTGGCCTTGCCGACGTTGCCGTACTGCGTCGTCAGCTGGCCGGCGTTCTCGCCGCACCATTGCAGCATCGCCGTCAGGTCCTTGAAGTCCAGCAGCAGCAGGCCCTGCTCGTCGGCCAGCTTGAAGACGATGTTGAGCACGCCTTCCTGGGTGTCGTTCAGCTCCAGCAGGCGGGCCATCAGCACCGGGCCGATCTCCGACACCGTGGTGCGAACGGGATGGCCCTTCTCGCCGAACAGATCCCAGAACTGGACCGGAAAGGCGCGGCCGGCGTACCCCTCGATGTTCAGCTGTTTCGCGCGTTCGAGCGCGCGCGGATTGTCGCCGCCCTTCTGCGACACGCCGCTGAGATCGCCCTTCACGTCGGCCATGAACACCGGCACGCCATAGGCCGCGAAACCCTCGGCGATGGTCTGGAGCGTGACCGTCTTGCCGGTACCGGTGGCGCCCGCGATCAGCCCGTGCCGGTTGCCGTATTTCAGCAGCAGGAACTGGTCGCTCTGGCCGACGCCGACGAAAATCGAGAGATCGTCGCTCATGTGGTCCCCGCGCGTTGCATGACGGGCGCGACATTAGCCAATCGACCGCCGCGAGGCGAGGGTGCTGCTTGGAAGGCCACCGGTTCGCGCCTATCTTGCGCGCCCAAGGAGACCCGCGATGGAAATGCCCCGCCTGCTGTTGTCGGTGATCGGCGACGAGATCGGCCCGACGCTCGACGAGATGCTGTCCTTTTGCGCCGAGGAAGGCGTGAGCCGGCTCGAAATGCGCACGATCGGCGGGCGCAACCTGCTGGGCATGACGCTGGACGAGGTCGCCGACATCGCCGCCCGCATCCACAAGGCGAAGCTGACGGTGCCGACATTCGTGTCGCCGCTGCTGAAATGGGCGCCGCCCGGCAAACGCGCCAGGGGCGGCAAGGTCGATTTCGCGTTCGATCCCGACAGCTGCCCCGCCGACGATCCCGTTCAGCACGCTTTCGACATCGCGCTGATGCTCGGCGCCACCCGGATGCGGGTGTTCACCTATCTGACCTACGACGGCTTCGCGATGGCGGATCTGCGCGAGCCGCTGGCGGAGCTGTGCGATTTCGGCGACGCCTTCGGGGTCGACATCCAGATCGAGAACGAGCCGGTTTGCAACGTCGCCACGGTCGATGACCTCGCGACCGTGCTCGCGACCTTCGACAACGCCCGGATCAAGCCGCTGGTCGACATCTGCAACGCCGTGGCGGCCGGCGCGCCGCCCTCGCCGATGCTGCTGACGGCCATCTCGCCGCGCGTCGACCACGTCCATCTCAAGGACTGGAGCAACGAGCGGCGCAAGGTTGCGCCGATCGGCGAGGGCGACATCGATTTCGCCAGGCTGCTGCCGCCGCTGCTGTCGCTGACCCGCGCCCGCGAGGTGCTGGCCTCGATCGAGACGCATGTGCCGGCCGACGGCCGCAACGCCACCCGCAAGAATGTCGCCGCCGTGCGCCGGATCGCCGAAGAGATCGGCGCCGAGATCGTGTAGCGCGCCGCCGGCTCAGGCCGGCGACAACACGTAACCGGCGCGCGGGAAATGCACGACGACGGTGCCGGCGCGCTCGTCGATCCGGCGGACGGCGACTTCCAGCGCGTTGAGCGTGACCAGCTCTCCGACCACGGGCACCTTGCCGGTATCGTCGGGCGTGACGGCGATCCGGGCGCCGGCCTTCAGGCCGCCGGGGTCGTGCGCGTCGACGCCGTCGGGAATTGCGGGGTCGGCCGCCTTCGCGATGGCCAGCGCGTCCGGACCGGACAGTTCCGTCGGCGTGCCTTCGCCGAAGCCGGCCATGCGCTGCGCCCACGCCGCGATGTGTGGCAGGCGGTCGAGCGGCGAGGCCTGTTCGCCCAGCCGCGCGCGCACGAACCACACCGGGTTGTAGACCGCGACGTCGGCCAGCGAAGGGAGGCCACCGAGCATGAAGACGCGGCCATCGGCCAGCATCGTCTCGACATGGGCGAGGCCGGCATAGAGCTGGTCGCGCGCCATCGGCAGGGCGGCCGCGAGCTTGACGGGATCGAAGTCGCGACCGGAGAATTCGGTGCGATCCTTGCGAAAGGATTCCGGCAGCTTGTCGCCGACCTGTCCCATCACGACGCCGACCGCCGGCCAGAACAGGGTCCGGTCGGCCCAGTAGGCGAGCGCCTCGGCGACGCCCTCGTGGCCGGCCGGGGTCAGCGGCGGATCGGGGCGCAGCCGTTGCAGCGCGCGCAGGATGATCTGGGTGTCGCAATAGATGTCGGCGCCGACCTGCAACACCGGCGTCTTGCGATAGCCACCCGTCATCGGCATCAGGTCCGGCTTGGGCATGATGTTGGGGATGATCACCGACTTCCAGGCCAGCTTCTTCAGCCCCATCGCGGTGCGCACTTTCTGGGCGAAGGGCGAGGTCGGGTAGTGGTGCAGGATCAGGTCGGCCATCGAAAACTCCGCGGAACGTGGACGCCGACCCTAGCCCTCCGGACCGTCCCACGCGAGCGAAACGCAGGCCGTTCGGTCATGCATGCGCGACGCTCAGCGGTCGTCGATACGACGCACGATGCCGGCGACCTCGCCCGGTTCGAACACCGGCAGGGAGCAGGCACCGTTGGCGCAGGCGAAAGCAGCGGCCTAGGGCATGTCGGGATACTCGACGTCGGGGTTGGGCATCGGACCTTCGGCACGGTCGATCCATTCGATCCGCAGGTAGCGTGTCGGGTAGCGCCGCGCCGCGGCATGCAGGGCGGCGGCGGCCGGATTGTCGCGCCGGCCGACGATCGTGACATGGACGGGCTCGCGCGCCAGTTCGGCGTCGGCCAGCAGGATTCCGGGCAGCACGACGTCGTTCTTCGCCAGCGCCGCCAGCCACGCCATGCCATGGCGCGCGCCGTCCATCAGCTGGGCGTCGCCGGCGTAACGCGAGGCCAGGTTCAGGAACCGTGTCGTGGCGACGTTCTCGTCGATCTGGCGCACCGGCTTGCGCAACGCGCCGATGGCGGCCGGATCGGGCTGGCGCACGACGAAACCGCCATCGGTTCCCTGGAAGTGCCGGTCGATGGCACGCGCCACCTCGATCGCCAGCGTCAGCCAGCGCCGCTCGCCGGTCGAGCGATAGAGCGCCAGTGCTGCCTCGCCGACCGCCACCGTGTCGCCGAGATGGATGTCCTCGTCGCTCGCGCGGGCATGGCCGAAGGCGCCGTTGGCTGCGCGGCGCGTGCGCACCGTCCAGTCGAGGGCGGCGATGGCGGCATCCAGCACGGCACGCTCGCCGGTGGCGTCGTACAGCGTCGCGAGGCTGGCCGCGGCCCATGCGGTTTCGCGGGCGTAGAGATGGTGGTCGATGGCGGGTTCGCGGCCGAGTGCCGCGCGCGCGGCGGCATCGAGGGCGTAGAATTGCGTGCCCGGCATCCGCTGGTCGAGATCGGCGTCCTGGCTGACGTAGAACGCGCCGGCGTCGGGGGAGCCGGCCGGCACACGCATGCGTTCCATCAGCCAGCGCGCGGTGGCGCGGGCGGCGTCGAGATGACCGGGCGCGCCGTCGATCTGCCACGCCAGCACCCAGGCGCGGATGCCGTCGCGCTGGATGTTGATCAGCTTCTCGTAGTGCGGCGAAGACCAGTCGAGTCTGTCGGAATACTGGTAGAGCCCGCCCCAGACCGGATCGATCAGGCGCCGCGCGCCCTTCAGGGTGCGGCCGTACATGCCGGCGTAAAGTGCCGCGTCTGCGTTGCGTTTCAGCGGCCGGCCGCGATCGAGCGCGAATTCCAGCGTGTCGGCGTGAGTGAAGCGATGGACCCGGCCGAAGCCGCCGTTGGCGGCGTCATGGACCTCGCGGTAGCTGGCTTCGAGCCGCTTGCGGGTGGCCGCGTCGAGGGCATGGACGGCCACGTCGGCCGTGGCGTCGAGCCCACCCGAGGGCAGCGCCGAGGGATCCTCGATCACGGCGGCCAGCAGTTTGGCGAACAGGTCGGGTGGCTGGTAGCCCTGACGGCGGAAGATCTCGTTGCCGTCCTTGTCGAACATGATGGTGGCGGGCCAGCCCCACGCCTCGTAGCGATAAGACAGCTCGGGATGCGAATCCTGATCGACGCGAACCGGGATGAATTTCTCGCCGATCAGCTTCAGCACCGCCGGATCGCGGTAGGTCGTGCCCTCCATGACGTGGCACCAGTGGCACCACACGGCGGCCATGTGCAGGACGATGTAGCGGTTCTCGCGGCCGGCGCGCTCGAACACATCCTTGCCCCAGGCTTGCCAGCCGACCGGATGGTTCTTCGGATCCTCCGCCGACGCCCGCAACGCCACGATGGACACCGCGCCGACGATCAGGATCGCAAGGAGGGTTCTGAGGTTGCGCATGGTCGCTCCGGCGGTTCGCGTCGGAGGGTTTACGCGTGCCTCCGGTCGCCGGACCCGGCCGTCACGCACCGGTGATGGGACGTGACGCGGCCCGCACCCCGCGCGGACGCGACCGGTCTTCCACTTGTCTGCCGCGAGCCGCGCGCTATGGTGCGGCCAATCATCAGCCGCCCAGCCCCCTCGCCGGATCCCAGCATGCGCACGTTTTTTCTTCCGCTATCCCTGATCGCGGCCCTCGGCGCCTGCACCGGCGGCGGCGGCGATACGGGTCCGCGCACCACCTACACGCTGAGCGGCGTCGAGCCTGGCGTGTTTTCGTCGTCCAGCGCCGGCAATCCCATCGGCCTGGATCGTCTGAAGAGCATGGACGAGCGTGCCGTCGCCTCGACCTTCGGCCGGCCGGTGTTCACCCGCGACGACGGACCGGTGCGCGTGCTGCGCTTCCGCAGCGACGCCTGCGACCTCGACCTGTTTCTCTATCCGGCCGGCGGCGGTCGCCAGGTGCGGCACGCCGAGGCGCGCGACCCGCAATTGCGGACGCTCAGCCCGGTCGACCGCTGCGCCGGTTCGGTGGCGGCGCAGCGTCGGTCGGCGTAGCGGCGGTCACTTCCCGCCGCGATCCTCGCGCCAGAGATCGAGGCGCTCCTGGATCGGGCGGTCGGAGAAGCTGAACAGCACCGCCTCGCCCTCGACACGGTGCTCGACGCGGGCCCAGCTCGGCACCACGAAATGATCGCGTTTGCGCCACTGGACGACGGTGCCGCCCTTGCCCGCCGCGTCGCCGCCGATCCGCGTTTCGCCGGACCCTTCGACGACCGAGAAAACCTGGCCATCGGTGCTGCGATACGGCGCGCTGGCGAAGCCGGCCGGCAGCAGCTGCATGAAGGTGCCCATGGTCGGGATCGGGGCGCCGCCGTTGGCGGGATTGACGTAGCGCAGCTTGTGGCCGTGACAGGGGTCGGGCGCCCCGGCTTTCGCCATCCGCGCCAGCGCTTCGCGCGTGCGGGCGTAGGGGTAGTTGAAAATCGGCGAGGCGGCGCGGCCGGGCTTGTGGTCGACGGGGAGCAGGCCGCTGGCGTAGCGGGCGTCGGAGTCGCCCTCGGGGCGGGTGACTTCCTGCTCGTCCTCGGCGCCGTTCTCGGCGAAACCGGCGTTGAACATCCGCACGATCGGGATGTCGAGCCCGTCCAGCCACACCATGGGCTGCGATGATTCATTGCCGTGGTCGTGCCAGGTCCAGGACGGCGTGATCACGAAGTCGCCCTCGCGCATGATGGTGCGTTCGCCGGCGACGGCGGTGTAGGCGCCCTCGCCCTCGACGATGAAACGCAGCGCCGACTGGGTGTGGCGGTGGCTCGGCGCCACCTCGCCGGGCAGGATCAGCTGCAGGCCGGCGTAGAGCGTGGGCGTCGCGCAGGCGGTGCCGCGCAGCGAGGGATTTTCGAGGATCAGGACGCGGCGGATCGCCTCCTTCGCGGTGATCAGCCCGCCCGATTCCATCAGGAACGGCCGCACTGCCTCGTACGACCAGTGGGCGGCGACGTAACCCGGCATCGGCGCCGGCGGCACCAGCTGGTGCATCGATTCCCACAGCGGCGCCATCGAAAGCGCGCCAATGCGCTCGTAGAAATCGCGGCGTGCGTTGTTGCCGGTGCTGGTCGTCGTCATGTCCTCGCCTCCTCCACCGGGCTTGCGCCGCGCCGCAGGTCCCGGTCACACTCCCTCATAACCCATACGATGGAGTCCCGCATGACCCTCGGCTCGATCCGCCGCCGCGGCCTGCTCGCGACGGCCGGCGCGCTGGCAACGCCCGGCATCGCGCGCGCCCAGACCTCGCCGCTGCCGGCCGGCCCGATCCGCATCCTCGTCGGCTTCCCGGCCGGCGGCGGCACCGACATCCAGGCCCGCCTGCTGGCCGAGCGGCTGCGCGAGCGCACCGGCCGCACCTTCATCGTCGAGAACAAGGGCGGTGCCAGCGGCACCATCGCGGGCGGAATCCTGGCCCAGGCGGCTCCCGACGGAACGACGATCATGCTGGCGCCGATCGCCAGCGTCGTGATGGCCAAGCTGACCTTCACGAAGCTGAACCACGACCCGCAGACCGACTGGGCGCCGATCTCGCAGGTCGGCACGTTTCCGGTCGCGCTGGCGGTGTCGCCGAACCATCCCGCGAAAAACGCCGCCGAGTACGTCGCCGCCGCCAGGACCGATCCGAAGCTGGCGCAGTTCGGCACCACGGCACTGGGCAGCGTGCCGCACTTCTTCACCTTGCTGCTGGGCAAGGCCGCGGGCGTGACGTTGACGCCGGTGCCCTATCGCGGCGCCGCGCCACTGGTCGCCGATCTCGCGGCCAACCAGATTCCGTCGGGCAGCGGCGGCCTGTTCGATTTCATCGCCCATCACCGGGCCGGCAAGCTGCGCATCGTCGCGGTGTCCTCGGCCGGCCGCACCGTCACCGCGCCCGACCTGCCGACCTTCGCCGAGCAGGGCTACAAGGACGCCGTCGGCGATTCCTGGCTCGGCCTGTTCGCGCCGGCAAAGACCCCGCGCCCCGTCCTCGACGCGCTCAACGCCGCGGTCAGGGCTGTCGTCGCCGAACCCGACACGACGCGCAAACTGATCGAGAACGGCGTCGAGCCGAAAACCGGCACGCCCGAAGAGCTCGCCGCCCTGCAGGCCAGCGACATCGCCAAGTGGCGCCCGATCGTCGAGGCGTCGGGCTTCAAGGCCGATTGAGGCCATCGTCCGTCCAGCCAGGCGCGACAGCGAGGTGGCGACCTGCGACCGGGCGGACACAAGCGGCTCCGCCACCCGGCCACGCCGGCCGCTGGGACCGCGTGTCGTTCGGTGGCCGCGACAGTCGTGAACGGGGCTCGACGCGGGTCGCGCGCGCGATCCGTCGAATTCGCCCCGGCCCGGTCTTGAAAGCCACCCGCGACGAACCATACCCAGTCTGTTCAAGATCCGGGCCCCTCTGGCGACCGCACGTGCGGTCGCGATGTCGGACGATACAGAGCGTCGACGCGCCGCGGTGCGCCGACGTCGGGCCCGACCGATGGACTCCTCTATATGGCTCTGGATTGGCTTCAATCTGTTCGTCGTCGGCATGCTGGCGATCGACCTTGGCGTGCTGCACCGCAAACCGCGCGAAATCGGTGTCCGCGAGGCCTTGTGGCTGAGCGCCGGCTACGTCGCCCTCGCGCTGCTGTTCGCCGGCGGCATTTTCCGCTTCCGCGGTGAACAGGCCGGCGTCGAGTTTCTGACCGGCTACGTGATCGAGAAAACGCTCAGTCTCGACAACATCTTCGTCATCACGCTGATCTTCGCCCATTTCGCCGTACCGCCTGCCTATCAACATCGGGTGCTGTTCTGGGGCATCCTCGGCGCGCTTGCGATGCGCGCGGGGCTGATCTGGGCCGGCGCGGCGCTGCTCGCGAACTTCCACTGGGTCGTGTTCGTGTTGGGTGGCTTCCTCGTCCTCACGGGCGTGAAGATGCTGATCGCCGCCGACGCCAGGCCCGACCTCGCGGCCAACCGTTTGGTTCTGTTCGCACGCCGCCATCTGCGGGTGACCCCCGACTACGTGGGCGAGCGGTTCGTCGTCCGGCGCGATGGCGCGCCCTGGTTCACGCCGTTGTTTCTCGTCCTGTTGCTTGTCGAGGCCACCGACCTCGTGTTCGCGGTCGACTCGATCCCGGCGATCTTCGCGGTCACGCAAGACCCGTTCATCGTCTACACCGCCAACGTCTTCGCGATCCTCGGCTTGCGAGCGCTCTATTTCGCCCTCGCCGGCATCATCCATCGCTTCCGCTACCTGAAGTACGGTCTTTCGCTCGTCCTCGTGGTGATCGGCGGCAAGATGATCGCCAATGGCGTTTTCGGCGAAAAGGTCGTGCCGACGGAAATCGCGCTCGCCATCACCGGCGCCCTCATCGCGGGCTCCATGACTCTGTCGCTTCTCCGCCCCGGCAAGACCGTCGGCGACGGTGCGACGACCGGCTGGGTTACCGGCAGCCGCTCTACCCCGGAACACAAACCCGACTAGAAGGAGACAGTCATGCAATGCCCCGTTGACAAGATCGACCTGGTGATCGCCGACAGACAAGGCATCGAGATCGACTATTGCCCGAAATGCAGGGGTGTCTGGCTCGATCGCGGCGAACTGGACAAGCTCATCGAGCGGGCCGCGCAAGCGATCCAGCCGACGCCGGCGCCGCGGTTCCTGCCGTCCGATCCCGCGCCCTACCAGCCACCGCAACGGCAGGCGCCGCAACAACATCAGCCGTATCAGCAGCAGCCGTACCAGCAGCAATCCTACCAGCAGCAACCCGCTCCCCATCCCAAGAAGAAGGAGTCGTTTCTCGGCGAGCTGTTCGACTTCTGAGGGGTCCGCTGCGCGTCCGATCGCCGTTCGTGGCCTCGACGCTGGGCGGCATGATCGCCCTGGTCGGCGACAAGCTGTGGTTGCTCTACGACACCGTGCTCAAGCCGGCGAACGACTGGCTGCATCACGGGGTTGTCTACGCTGTCGTCGGACTGACGTTCGGCGGCGGGCTGGCGTTGATGGCGTGGTCCGTCGTGCTATATCGGCGGAACGGCTACGCACACGTCGAAATCCGCGATGAAATCGCCCATCGCCGCGACAATCAACGACGGCAGCGCTTCCTGTCGTTTATCCGGCGTGGCGACGAGCCTCGCCGGACAGGCCGGGAATCGGGTTGACTACTCCGCCGCGGCGCGCAGCCGCGGCGGCGCCCGTTCGACGGCGCGGGCCCGGCAGGCCTCGCCGAACGCCGTGAAGATCGCCCGCGACAGCGGGTTCTCCGCCGCCTTGTGCTCGGGATGCCATTGCACGGCGAAGGCGAAGGCGCGCGCGCCGGGCATGTGGATCGACTCGACCTGGCCGTCGGGCGCCACCGCCTCGACGACAAAGCCCGGCGCCACCTTGTCGATGCCCTGGCCGTGCAGCGAATTGACGTCGCGCTCGAGGCCGCCGGCAAGACGATGCAACAACCCGCCCGCCGTGATGGCGATGGAATGGGCCGGCGCGACTTTCGCGGCCATGTCGTCGACCCGCGCGCCGCGATGGTCCAGGCGTCCGGGCACTTCCTCGACATGGGCATGGAGGGTGCCGCCCATCGCGACGTTCATCTCCTGGATGCCGCGGCAAATGCCCAGCACGGGCACGCCGCGCTCGATGGCGCGGCGGATCAGCGGCAGGGTGGTGGCGTCGCGCGAGGGGTCGCACGCAACGCCGGGACGCGCCTCGCGGCCACCGTAGTTGAAGGGCTCGACGTTGGACGGGCTGCCGGTCAGCATGAGGCCGTCGAGCGCGTCGAGCAGCCGGTCGGGGTCGAGCTGGTCGGCCCCCACCGCTGGCAACAGCAGCGGAGCGCCTCCGATCACGCTGACGACCGCCTCGACATAGCGGTCGCCGACCGCGTGGATGGTCCATGCCTTGATGACCCGACGGCAGGCGGAGATACCGATCAGGGGACGCGAATTGCTTTGCGCAGTCATGGCGGGCCGATGACGTTTTCGTTGCGACTCATTGTCGTTCAGAACGACTCGCGAAGCAATCTCCATGCCGGGCGAGGCTGCCTTGTGACCCCGCCGCGCGCATGCTAACCCGCGCCCGCACACTCACCGACAGGATTTTCAATGAGCGACGCGACCCAGGGCCAGGCCCCGCAGCAGCCCGTCACGATCCACGCCCAGTACATCAAGGACCTGTCGTTCGAGAACCCGCGCGCCCCCGACAGCCTGCGCCTGACTGCCGAGCCCGCCTTCAAGGTCAACATCCAGTCGGCCGCCCGCAACCTCAACGGCATGACCTTCGAGGTTCAGCTGACCGTCGAGGTCGAGGGCAAGGACCCGCAGGGCGAGATCATTTTCATGCTCGAGCTGGCCTATTGCGCCATCGCCACCATCGCGGTGCCCCAGGAGCATGTCGGGCCGGTGCTCGGCATCCACATCCCGATGCTGGCCTTCCCCTTCGCCCGCGCCATCATCGCCCAGACGATGGGCAACGCCGGCCTGCCGCCGCTGATGCTCAACCCGGTCGATTTCGGCGCCCTCTACCAGCAACAGATCGCCAACCAGCAAGGCGGCCAGGTGGTCGGCAACGCCTGAAACCGGCGCGCGGCCCACCGACGATCAGTCGGCGGGCGCGCTCAGTCGACGTCGCAGCGTGCGATCCAAGCGCCCCGGAACAGGCCCGAAAAGAAGCGCGTGGGCGGTCCGAAGCCGGCATCAGCGAACAGCGCCGCGATCGCCGCCTCCGAATGCGGCGGTCCGCTCTGTGTAGGATCTTGCCCCGGTTTGCCTTGATGTCCGCGGCGCCAGCGGCAAGCACAAGCCAGCGTTCGCCTCACTCGACCAGCAGCAGTGGCTGGCTGGGCGTAGCGTTGGTGGTTCTCAGCTAGGGTCAGCGGCGCATCGGCTGCGAGACGCACCGCGAGCGACCGCAGGATCGCGACTTTCGCCACATCGCCCGGAAGATGGTGCAACAGGCCGATCAGCTTGACCACATTGCAGCGGACGTCGATCGAGAGGCCGTCGACCTTGCCGAGGACGACTTCGGTCAAGTCGAGCAGACCGGCTCCGGTTGCTCGCACGACCGCGAGGTCCACTACCGTCCGCGACAGATCGACCACCGTGAAGCGCCAGTCCGGCCGCGTCTGATCGGTCACAAGGATATCCGGCGCGCCGCCATTGGCGCGGGCCACCCGCACCCGCGCAGGCTCGCCCCGACCGACCGGGGCCAGTTCGGGACACGCGTCGTAGCCCGCCGACGCGATGCCGCTCTGAGGCTCGCCTGTGTCGGGCGACGTCTGATCGAAATTTGCGGCCGGATCGTTGACTGGTCCCGCCGCGGCCACGTTCGAAGTGAGTGGCGGTCGGGGAGGGGCATGGCGTTTGCCCGCGTTCGACGACCCCCATCACCCTCCGCCATGCGGCGCGTGAGTTGTAAATCGAGCCTATTTGTGCTTGAATATGTTCCACTCTGAGCTGCGTTCGACTGAAGTCGGGATGAAGGGGAGCGCCATGGGAGCATATGGTAGAGCCGTCGATGACGAAGCAACTCCATTTGGCCTCAGGAAGAAAAGTTGGGCGAACGTCAAGGGCTTGGGAGAATTGCTCGGACTTCTCTCGATTTTCGTTGCCGCCGGTATGTATCTCTGGGATGCCGAAGACCGAAAACGCACGCAGATCAACGACGCTTGGAGGCGGATTAACGATCGGCCGACTATCCGGTTCGAACACTCCAAATGGACGGGCCAACCTCAGTATAGCGCGCGCACTTGGGGCGCGAGAGAAGCGATCGTATATCTTGTCAAACAAGAGCAAGAACTGGGTAGCATCGAGTTGAACTACTCGGATCTGTCCGATGCTCAACTCAACAAAGCAAAGCTTCGAAGTAGCGCGCTGGTTCACACTAATACCAGCCTACGTAGCGGCTGACTCCATTTAGGGATTCCCAGCGCGGCCAAATTCCGAATCAATGCC
>CAMDVZ010000036.1 GCA_945878895.1 Caenispirillum bisanense
AAGCTCTGCGCCCGGGTCTGGAACACCTGCGACGAGATCCTCGACGCCTGTCAAAGCGCCTGGCGCTTCCTCGTCGACGATCCAGCCCGGATCCCCTCCATCGGCACCAGGAAATGGGCGTGTGTCACTCGATAAGTCGGCTGGTATAACCTGTCAAGAGCCCAACTCAGAGCGGCGGATTTCAGCTGCGCAGACCTGCATCACGCGTCACTGTATGACGCCGATATTGAGGGAGCCATTTTTACCGGCGCCAACATAACCGACACGGACTTCAGAAATGCGAAAGGCGCAAAGAAAGCACAATTTGCTGACGCTTGTATTTCGAAGGGCGGTATTCAACCGCGCTTCCCGAACGGGATTGCGATGAAGATTCCGGACTGTTTTGGCGACCAGGAATGGACCACGGGAAAGGCATGCCAGCGAACAGAGCGGTAGCCTTCTCGGACAGTATGGAGACTGGTTGAAGCTCTGGATCCAAGCAAGCTTACCTCAACCGATCCGGACATTGGGATGGGGTCAATGGCCGGCGGCCATCGTGTTTGAGGGCGTGGTGTCGTCGCGTGTTATGGTCAGCACCGTCCGCTAATCCGCTTTCAGCCAGATCGGGTCCTTCAGCTTCCCGAGGAAGACCGCGTGGGCGGCGAGCTCGGCCTCGGAGGGCGCGTGTGGACGCGGCGGCCGGACCGGCAGGGCGGTGGTCGGGCCGCCGGCGGCACGGTTGGCGCCGCCGCCCGACGGCGTCAGGTCGAGGCCGCGCTGGCGACCACCCGTCAGCTCCAGATAGACGTCGGCCAGCAGTTCGGCGTCGAGCAGGGCGCCGTGCCTGGTGCGATGGGTGTTGTCGATGCCGAGACGCTCGCACAGCGCGTCGAGGCTGTTGCGCTGGCCGGGGAATTTGCGTCGCGCCAGCGTCACCGTGTCGACGATGGCGTTGGTCATCGCCGGCAGGCCGACCGCCGCCAGTTCGGCGTTGATGAAGCCCATGTCAAAGCTGGCGTTGTGGATCACCAGCTGGGCGTCGCCGACGAACTCCAGAAAAGTCATCGCCACGTCGGAAAACAGCGGCTTGTCGGCGAGAAAATCCTCAGACAGGCCATGCACCGCGAAGGCCTCGTCGGGTATGTCGCGCTGGGGATTCAGATGGGTGTGCCAGGTCGTGCCGGTCGGCAGGCCGCCGATCAGCTCGACGCAGCCCAGCTCGACCAGCCTGTGGCCGGCCCGCGGGTCGAGGCCGGTGGTTTCGGTGTCGAACACGATCTCGCGCAGCATGGTCAGCCTTTCGGAAGCGGCCGACCACGGCGGGTCCGGGCCAGTTCGGCGGAACGACGATCGAACAGCGGGCGCGCCGGCCAGCAGCGTGGAGACTTGCCGGCAATGGCTGCCAGCGCCTTCGTCAGCGCCAGGCGGGTCGGCGCGATGCCGCCGTTGCTGGGCAGCACGAAATCGCCGAGGCGCCGTTTGAGGACATCGGGCGTCTGGCGTTTCACGACATCGAGGAACTTGGCTTCGGTCATGCCCGGACGCGCCAGCACGCGCTGCTTTTGCAGGAACCACGGCGCGCTGACCACCAGCGTGGCGTCGACCCTGACATGACCGTTGCCCTCGAACAGCAGCGGAATGTCGAGCACCACGATTTTCGCCCCTCGCGCGGCCGCTCGCTTCAGGAACGCGCGCTGCCGGGCCTGGACCAGCGGATGCACGATGCGCTCCAGCCGGCGCAGCGCGTCGGGGTCGGCGAACACCTTAGCGCCCAGCGCGGGGCGATCCAGCACCCCGTCCTTGACCGCGCCCGGAAACGCCGCCTCGATCGGCCCCAGCGCCGCGCCACCCGGCGCCTGGACGGCGTGGACGGCGGCGTCGGCGTCGTAGACGGGGATGCGCATGCCGCGCAGCAACCGCGTCGCGGTCGACTTGCCCATGCCGATGGAGCCCGTCAGTCCAACGATCAGCATTCCGTCCGTCTCCCGTCAGTCGTCCTCGCCCAAGGCCGCCGCGAGGGCACGGCGAACCGCCTTGGCGTCGCGTTTGGCCAGGCTCCCCAATCGCCCGACCGGCACGGCGTTGTCCACCGTGAACAGCTTTAGGCGGACCAGCGAGGCGGCCGGCAAGCCGGCGGCGGCGAGATCGACAATCGGAACGTCGCTGGCCCACGGCACGCCCGCGCCGGCGGTAATCATGGCGAACAGCGTATGGCCGTGCGAGAGCGCGAAGCCGCGGGTGGAGAGCGCCAACGCCGGCCGCCGTCGCGTCGCCTGGTCGGCCGCGGCCCCGACCGGGAAAGGCAGCACGGCGACGTCGAAGCGGTCAAAGATCACGATAGGCATCCTCGTCGGCCGCACTCGACCATTCCGTCAGCGCCGTCGGCGTCCCGTCCGCACGGGCCGGTGGGGCGGCAGTCTCGATCCGTCTCAGCCTGACCGCGTCGCCGTCGACCTCAAACGAAACCAGATCGCCGTCGGCCAGATGGAGCGCGAGGCGGATCGCCTTGGGCACCGTGATCTGGCCTTTGCTGGTGAGCCGGGCAATTATCCGCATTCCTTACTTTATGCTCGAAAAGTAAGGAATTTCATAAAAATGCCGATAAGGCGCACATCTGCAGCTTATCGGCGGATTGTTCGTGGAACGTCCGGCGCGTTTCATCCACATACTCACAATTCCGGTGTGGGTGAATGAGCGTTACCTCCGTCCAGACCCGGGCGATGTCGCTGCGCGGGGTGGCGACCAGGCGGCGACGAAGCCCGGCGTCGGGGCGTGCGGCCCCGTACCGGCTCTACCCCGCCGGCGGGGCGGCCGCCGGCCGGTGTCCCCGTCGCACCCGATCTTTAGAGCATGTGCAATCGACCTGGCCGGAAACGGCGGAGGCGATTTCGGGCATACCGGCTTTTGCCCCTCGCCGGAGTCAGCGACATCGGGAACCCGGAACGGCCTCCGTGTCCACTGGCCTCCACAAGTCGCCCGCGCCGGCCACGAAAAAGGGCGGCCCGAAGGCCGCCCTTTCCGGATAGCGACAGGCGTGTCGCGATCAGGGGACAAGGACCGTCTGGCCGGTCGTCTTGCGGCTTTCCAGATCGCGGTGCGCCTGGGCGGCGTCCTTGAGCGGATAGCGCTGCTCGATGCGGATCTTGACCTTGCCGCTCTTGACGATCTTGAACAGGGCGTTGGCGCAGCTCTCAAGCTCCTTGCGGGTGGCGGTGTAGGCGCCGAGCGACGGCCGCGTCAGGAACAGCGAGCCCTTGGTGTTCAGGACACCCGGCGGCACCGGCGCGACCGGACCGGAGGCATTGCCGAAGCTGACCATCAGGCCGCGCGGCTGCAGGCAGTTGAGCGAGGCTTCCCAGGTGTCCTTGCCGACCCCGTCGTAAACCACCGGCACGCCCTTGCCCTTGGTGATCTCCTTGACGCGCGCCGCCACGTCTTCCTTGCTGTAGTCGATGGTCCAGGCGTAGCCGTTCTTCTTGGCCAGCGCCGCCTTGTCGGGCGAGGACACCGTGCCGATCGCCTTGACGCCCAGCGCCTTGGCCCACTGGCCAAAGAACAGGCCGACGCCGCCGGCCGCGGCGTGGAACAGGACGATGTCGCCCTTCTTGCACTTGTAGGTACGACGGATCAGGTATTCGCAGGTCATGCCCTTGAGCATCATGGCGGCGGCTTCGTCGTCCTTGATGCCGGCCGGTATCTTGACGAGGATTTCGGCCGGCAGAACGCGTTCTTCACAATAGGCGCCCGGCGCGCTGCCGCAATAGGCGACCCGGTCGCCCTTCTTGAGGCCCTTGACCTTGGGGCCGACGGCAACCACGACGCCCGCACCTTCGCGGCCGATGGCGTTGGGCAACGGCACGGGATAGAGGCCGGTGCGCGTGTAGACGTCGATGAAATTGATGCCGATGGCGGTGTGGCGCACCAGCACCTGGCCGGCACCCGGCGCGCCGACCTCGACATCCTCGTAGACCATCTTGTCGGGTCCACCGTTTTCGTGAATCCGGACTGCCTTGACCATGTCGCATCCTTCCCGTTTCGTTGTGTTCCCAGCGCCGCGGGACTGGCCACGGTGGCGTCACACTAGTGCAGCGCCGGTCCGCGCGCCACCGCCGCGAGCCGATGCGGCCTTGCGCGGCGTGGCCGGGCGGGCCACATCGGCACCCGCAAACCTGCCTCCGGAGACTCCCGATGATCCGCATCCCGCGCGCCCTGGCGCTTCTGGCGCTCCTGTCGATCGTCGGCACCGGCGTGGCCGCGCACGACCACCAGGCCGGCAGCCTCAGGATCGGCCATCCCTTCGCGCGCGCCACGGCGCCCGCCGCCCGGGCGGGGGCTGCCTACATGACCATCGACAACGCGGGCCCGGCCGGCGACCGCCTGCTGTCGGCCCGCTCGCCGGTGGCGGGCCGGATCGAACTGCATACCATCGTCAAGGACGGCGACGTGATGCGGATGCGCGAAGTCGAGGGCGGCATCGAGGTGCCGGCCGGCGGCCGCGCCACGCTCCAGCCCGGCGGCTTCCATGTCATGCTGATGGACCTGAAGGCACCGCTGAAAGAAGGCGACCGGTTTCAGCTCAAGCTGACGTTCGAGAAAGCCGGCATCGTCGAGGTCGAGGTGGCGATCGAGAAGCCCGGCGCGGGCGCACCGATGCCCGGTCACAAACACTGAGGCCGGGGCGTCCTCAGCCGATATAGCCCGCGAAAGTGAACGCGGAGCCGTTCCAGGTGAACAGTTCCTGGGTCTGGCCTGCCGTGGGGCTGTCGAAATTCCACAGGACGACGCTGTCGATCTCGTCGGCATCGCCGGTAACGGAGGCGAGCACGGCGCCGCCGACGCCGTTGAGCAGATTGATCGTGAAGACGTTGCCGGCGGCATAGGACACCGACACGTTGGCCGTGGCGCCGCCGAGCGCGTTGCCGATGACGCCGCCATTGCCGTCGGTGACGCCGGTGCCGGCCACCCACCAGTCGAGGCCCGAGGTCGCGAAACTGCCGAACAGCACCAGCCTGTCGGTGCCGCCGCTGTCGGACACCACGTCGCCGGTGCCGTCGTCGCGCGAAACGTAGAACGCGTCGTCGCCGATGCCGCCGTAGAGCGTGTCGACGCCGGCCTCGCCCCAGCCGGCGTCGCTGCCGGCGCCGCCGTCGACCAGGTCGTTGCCGGCCTCGCCGCTCAGCGTGTCGGTGCCGGCGTCGCCGTAGACGAGGTCGTTGCCGTCGTTGCCATAGAGGCGGTCGCTGTCGTTGCCGCCGTAAAGCGTGTCGTTGCCCGAACCACCGTCGATCGAGTCATTGCCGGCACCACCCAGCAACGTCTCGCCGGGATTGTGGCCCCAGACGATGTCGTCGCCGTCGCCCGCGTCGACATACATGCGGACGTTGACACCGCCGTTGGCGAGGTCCCACTCCCAGTATCTCTCGCCCGAAGCTTCGAAGGTCAGGTTGACGACATCGTTGCCGGCGCCGCCGAGAATCGTCTCGACGGCGTTTCTCTGGCTGGAGTTCTGGAAGGCGTAGAACTCGCCGCTGCCGTTCAGGGTCCCGCCAGCCGTGCTGGTCGTGTAGTCGTCCCAGGCGAACAGGTCGCCGCCGCCGGTCATCGCGATGGTGTCGGCGGTGGTGCTGCCGCCGTTGCCGATGCGTTGGTTCGCGGCCGTGAAGGTGCGGCCGGTGACGGTATCGGTCGTGATCGCGCCGGACGCGTCGTAGCGCGTCACGTTGAGCGTCGCTGTAAAAGTGGTCGGCGAGGTGCCGTAGGTGAACACGGTCATGGTGCGACCCTGGCTATCCTGTATCGCGTCGCGTCCGGGCCGGTATCGGCCCGCCGCAACGCGGTGAAATCGATGTCGCGGTCCTTAAATATGACGGACTCGACCTCAGCACTTTACGTGATTTTTCGGATAAGTCAATTATTTGATGAAAATCAGTGTCTTGTGATATTTTCCCGATGTCACGAAGGAACTCTCCCGGAACCCGCCGCGAGGCCTTCCACGATGCTCTTTGCCGCCGGAAACCAATGGCCCATCCCGCACTCGTCCTCGCCTCCACCAGCCAGGGACGCCGCGACGTCCTCGCCGGCGCCGGCCTCGATTTCGTCGCCCTGGCGCCGGGCGTCGACGAGGACTCAGTCAAGCGCGCCCTCGGCCCCATCGACGCGGCGGCACTGGCCATCGCGCTGGCCGAACGCAAGGCGCTGGCGATCTCGGCGCGCCACCCCGATGCCCTGACGATCGGCGGCGACCAGACGCTGGCCTGCGAGGGGCGCCTGTTCGACAAACCAGCCACCCTGGCGGAGGCGCGCCGCCATCTGCTCGCGCTGCGTGGCCGCGTCCACGTCCTGCACAGCGCCATCTGCGTGGCGCGCGGCGGCGCGATCCTGTGGCGCCACGTCTCCGACGCGCGCCTGACCATGCGGCCGTTCGGCGACGCTTTCCTCGACCGCTACGTCGGGACTTGCGGCGAGACGCTGCTCACCTCGGTCGGCGCCTACCGCCTCGAAGGTCCGGGATCGCAGCTGTTCGACGCCATCGAGGGCGACTATTTCACCATTCTCGGTCTGCCGCTGTTGCCCCTGCTGGCTTTCCTGCGCGATATCGGCGCCCTGGAGAGCTGATCATGTCCCTGCCCGATACCGAGATGCTGGCGCGCGAGGCGGCCGGTCGGCCGTTCGCCTTCATCGGCGGCTGGCCGGTTGGTCATTCGCGCTCGCCGGCGCTGCATGGTCACTGGCTGAAAGAGCATCGCGTCGATGGCTTCTACGGCCGTCTCGCCATCGAGCCCGGCGGTGCCGCGTTGCGCGCGACGCTCGACTTCGTTCGCCGCACGCCCAACGCACGCGGCTGCAACCTGACCGTCCCGCACAAGATCGACGTCCTGCCGATGCTCGACGTGGTCCAGCCCGCCGCCCGCAGGATCGGGGCCGTCAACACGGTCGTGAAACGCGCCGACGGCAGGCTCGAAGGCAGCAATACCGACCTGTTCGGTTTCCTCGAGGCGCTGCGCGCCGCGGTTCCCGGGTGGAAGGCAGGCTCGGGTCCGGCCGTGGTGTTGGGGGCCGGCGGCGCGGCCCGCGCGGTTTGCCATGCGCTGGTCGACGCCGGCGTGCCGGAATTGCGGCTGCTGAACCGTACCCGCCAGACCGCCATCGACCTCGGCGCGGCGGCGACGCCGACCGATGGTCGCACCGTCGTGATCCGCGACTGGAACCAGCGCGCGGCGGCCCTCGATGGCGCCGCATTGCTGGTGAACACGACGTCGCTTGGCCTGAAAGGCCAGCCGCCGCTCGATCTCAACCTCGACGCGTTGCCGACATCGGCGGTGGTCAACGACATCGTCTACGTGCCGCTGGAGACCGATCTGCTGGCCCGCGCCCGCGCCCGCGGCAACCTCGTCGTCGATGGCCTCGACATGCTGCTCCACCAGGCCCGGCCCGGCTTCGCTGCATGGTTCGGTAGCGAACCGCCTGCCGTGACGCCTGCCTTGCGCCGCGCCGCCGCCGGCGATCTCGGCGCCTGACGGTTCGGAAAATTCCCTGCCCCGGCCGCGACGCCCCGGTCTAAGGTGGCGACCGGGGACACGAGGGAAGGCCAGCCGGGCAAACCCGGCGGCATGGGACCACGGCGCATGGAACAGAATCTGTTCAGATATGTCTGGCGCAACAGCCGCGGCGACCAGCTCGTGATCCTGGGGCTCGTGCTGCTGGCCCAGGTTTTCTATTTCGCCTCGCTCAACATCCCCAAGACCATCGTCAACGACGGCATCGAGGGCAAGGCCTTCAAGACCGCCCAGTCCGTGTCCTTCCTGCGGATCGAGCTGCCGGTTCCCTCGTTTCTGTCCGACGCCGGATCGATCCGCCTGTTCGACGGATTCAGTCTCGCCCAGTGGCCCTACCTGGTGGCGATGAGTTGCCTGTTCCTCGTCATGGTGACCATCAACGGCCTGTTCAAGAAAACCATCAACACGAAGAAAGGCCGCATGGGCGAGCGCATGCTGCGCCGCCTGCGCTACCAGCTCTACGACCGCATCCTGCTGTTCCCGATGGCCCACTTCCGCAAGGTCAAGCAGGCCGAACTGGCGAGCATGGTGAACAACGAGATCGAGCCGCTGGGCGGCTTCATCGGCGATGCCTACGTGCAGCCGGCGTTTCTCGGCGGCCAGGCCCTGACGGCGCTGCTCTTCATCATGCTGCAGAGCGTCTGGCTCGGCCTGATCGTGGTCTCCATCCTCGCGGTGCAGGCCCTCGTCATCCCCAAGCTGCGCAAGCGCGTGATCGCGCTGGGCAAGCAGCGCCAGATCACGGCGCGGCAGTTCTCCGGCCGCATCGCCGAGACGGTCGACGGCGTCCAGGAAGTGCGTACCAACGCGACGTCCAACTACGAGCGTGCCGACATCTCCGGGCGCCTCGCCCGCATCTTCGGCATCCGCTTCGAGCTGTTCCAGCGCAAGTTCACCGTCAAGTTTCTCAACAACCTGCTGGCCCAGACCACGCCGTTCCTGATCTTCCTGATCGGCGGCTCCGCGGTGCTGTCGGGCGACATGCAGGTCGGCAGCGTGGTCGGCGTGCTGCTGGCCTACAAGGATCTGCCCGGTCCCGTGAAGGAGCTGATCGACTGGGACCAGCAGCGCCAGGACATGCGGCAGAAGTACGAGCAGGTGATCGAGCAGTTCCAGCCCGAGAGCATGCTGTTGTCGGAACTGCAGGCGATGCCGGCGGGTCCGGCGGCGGCGCTGGCGGGGCCGATCGAACTGGCGTCGGTGGCCGTGGCCGAGGAAGGCGGCGGCAAGCCGCTCGATGGCGTGACGACGCGTTTCGCGCTCGACCGTCGGGTGGCGCTGGTTGGTCCGGCCGGCGGCGGCAAGGAAGTGCTGGCGCAGGTCCTGGCGCGTTTGCAGCCACCCTCGGGCGGCAAGCTGAACGTTGCGGCACGCGACTTTGCCACCATCCCCGACGCCGACATCGGCGCCCGCCTCGCCTATGTCGGCCAGGACGTCTATCTCTTCCCGCTCAGCCTGCGCGACAATATCCTGTATGGCCTCAAACGCCGACCGCGCTTGGACGTACCCGTGCCGGCCGAGCGCCTGCGCGCCGAGGCCGAGGCGATCCGGGTGGGAAACCCGCCGTTCGACCACGCCGCCGACTGGGTCGACTACGCGGCCGCCGGCGCCACGGGACCGGCCGATATCGACGAGCGGATCGTCGAGGCACTGCGGGCCGTCGAGCTCGAGGACGACGTCTACCAGTTCGGCCTGCGTGGACGGATCGATCCCGCCGCCCGGCCGGCGGCGGTGGAGCGCCTGATGCGGGCCCGCGTCGAGTTGCGGGCGCGGCTGGCCGACCCGGCGATCGCCGCCCTCGTCGAGCCGTTCGACCGCGAACGCTATCACCGCAACATGTCGGTCGCCGACAACGTGCTGTTCGGCACGCCGGTGGGCAAGGTTTTCGACCCCGAATCGATCGCCGACAATCCTTGGATGCGCGATGTTCTGCGCGACTCGGGCCTGACCGACGATCTGACCGGCATCGGCGTGCAGATCGCCGAGACCATGGTCGAGCTGTTCGCCGACCTAGCGCCGGGCCATCCCTTCTTCGACCAGTTCAGCTTTATTTCGTCGGAGGATTTGCCGTGGTTCCGCGGCGTTCTGCAGCGGCTCGCCGGCACCACCCTGGCGGACCTGGCTCCGGAGGAACGCGCGCGACTGCGCTCCCTGCCGTTCCGCTACATCGAGGCACGTCATCGCCTCGGTCTTGTCGACGAGGCGATGGAAGCCCGCCTGCTGGCGGCGCGGCGGGCCTTCGCGGCGGGCCTGCCGGCCGGACTCGCGGGCGCGATCGAGTTCTACGACGCCGACAGCTACAACGCCGCCTCGACCGTGCAGGACAATATTCTGTTCGGTCGCGTCGTGCATGGCCAGGCCCAGGGCCAACAGCGCGTCGCGACCCTGATCGGCGAGGTGCTGGATGGACTGTCGCTGCGCGCCGCGGTGATCGAGGTCGGCCTCGACCACAATGTCGGCGTCGCGGGCAAGCGGCTGTCGGCGGTGCAGCGCCAGAAAGCCGGCCTCGCCCGCGCCCTGATCAAGCGGCCCGACCTGCTGGTGCTCAACGAGGCGACGGCGGTGTTCGATGGCGCCACCCAGCAGCGCGTGCTGGAAAAAGTGCTGGCGGCGTGCGCCGGACGCGGCGTCGTGTGGGCGCTGGGCCGCGCCGCGCTGGCGGATCGTTTCGACGAGGTGGCGATCCTGCGCGAGGGCCGCGTCGCGGCGCGCGGCGCGCCGTCCGAAATCGCCAACGACCCGACGTACAAGGAACTGCTGGCCGCCGGCTGATCCCGCGGACGGAGGAGACGACCATGAGCATCAAGGAAGAGGTCGAGCTGCTGAAGGCGGTGCCGCTGTTCGCCAAGCTCGAACCCGCCAAGCTGAAATTGCTGGCCTTCACCGGCGAGCGCCTGATGTTCGCGGCCGACCAGGAACTGTTCCGCCAGGGCGACGCCGGCGACGCGATGTACGTGATCCTGGGCGGCGTCGCCGACGTGACCATCACGACGCCGACCGGACCGCTCAAGGTGGCGGAACTCGCCAAGAACGGTTTCGTCGGCGAGATCGCGATCCTGTGCGACGTCCCGCGCACCGCCACGGTGACGGCGCGCGACCCGCTCACGACGCTCAAGATCAGCAAGGAGATGTTCTTCAGCCTGGTGTCGGAATTCCCGCAGATCGCCATCGAGGTCATGCGCGAACTCGCCCACCGCCTCGACGACACCAACCGCAAGCTGCGCGCCATGGAGAGCAAGGCGGCATGAGCGGGGGGAGCGGGACGGACGGAAGTCGGGGCGCTCTTCCCTTCTCCCCCGTCCGCGGGCTAGGGTAGGCATACATCATGGCGCACGGCCGAATGACCGACAAAGGGGTCATCCCGAGCTTGTCGAGGGACCTTTCCTCATGGTTTGCGACGCCCGTTTGTGTGGTCCACGCCGCGCAAAGATCCCTCGACAAGCTCGGGATGACACGGTTTTCGTGGTCCCGGCGGTGCGCCAACCCTCGTGGCACTGGCTTTTCGGGCGGCGGCGAGATGTGTGCATACCCTAGCGTCCGCGGGGGAGAAGGTGCCCGAAGGGCGGATGAGGGGCGTCGCGCGGTCAGGAACGTCGGTTGAGATGTGTGGATGCCCTGGCCAAAGACGAGAGAGAAAGGAAAGACTCCCGGCGACCGGACGCATGTACATCGCCATTTCCGACGGATGCCATCCATGAGCCGGCTCGACAGTTTCATCCGCCGCATGCAGGCGCAGCGCGATTGCCTCAACCATCTCGCCGCACCCGTGCGCGAACTGACGGGGCCGATCCTCGAGGTGGGGCTCGGCAACGGGCGCACCTACGATCATCTGCGCGAGATGTTTCCGGGTCGCGCCATCCATGTTTTCGAGCGCGCGGTGCGGGCGCATCCCGATTGCGTGCCGCCCGAGGAGTTCCTGTTCCTCGGCGACGTGCGCGAGTCGATCCCCGTGGCGCGCGCGAAGCTGGGGCCTGGCGCGGCGCTGATCCACAGCGATCTCGGGACCGGCGACCAGGCCGCCAACACCGAGCTCGGCCGCTGGCTGGGGCCGGCGCTCGACACGCTGCTGGCGCCCGGCGGCTATGTCGTGGCCAACCAGAAACTCGACGTGGCGCGCTGGGTTCGTCTGCCCGATCCGCCGGGCGTGCCGGCGGACCGCTATTTCCTCTATCGCGCGGCGTCCTGACGCCGACGCGTCAATGCACCGGCGCGGCGCGTTCCTCGCGCACGAACCACAACAGGCAGAAGCCGATCACCAGGAAGGGCAGCACGATCGCCACGCCCCAGCGCTGGGTCTGGGTCATGGTGGTGACGATGGCGATGGCGGTCGGCGCCATCCACGCCGTGGCGCGGCCCGACAGCGCGAACAGGCCGAAGAATTCGCCGCTCATGCCTTCGGGGGCCAGTCGCCCCATCAGGGTGCGGCTGCCGGCCTGCATGGGCCCCATGCAGATGCTCAGCAGCATCGCGAAGCCCATGAAGGTGAGTTCCTGGGTCGAGCCGAACAGGCCGCGATCGGGCCGCAGGGGCGACACGGAGATCGCGTACAGAACACGGTCGGCCGACACCGACAGGATGCCGAACGTGGCCACAATGACGCCGAGGATCGACCACAACACCAGGCGGCGCGAGCCGAAGCGATCGTCGAGCCTGCCGCCGAACAGGCAGCCGGGAATCGCGAACAGCGTGATGGCGATGCCGAACACCCCCAGCGTGACCGTCGACCAGCCGAACGTCCCCTTGGCGTAGACGCCGCCGAACGCGATGATCGCCGCCAGACCATCGTTGTAGATCATGTAGGCGATCAGGAAGAGGAACGGGTTGCGGTAGTGCGACACCCGTCTGGCGGTCGCCCATAGCCGCCGCGCACCGTCGCGCGCGGCATCGAGCGGCGCCACGCCGCTGCGTTTGCCGTCGGGGGTCAGCAGGAACATCGGCAACGCGAACAGCGCCAGCCAAAGCGCCGACATCGGTCCAATCAGCCGCTCGACCTCGAAGGCTTTCGCGTCGAGCCCGAACAGCGGCGGGCTGCCGGCCGGCGCCAGCCCGACCATCGCGGGATCGCGCACCGCCAGCACGATCACCAGCGCCAGCAGGCCGCCGATGTAACCCAGGCCCCAGCCCAGTCCCGACAGCCAGCCGATCCGTTCCGGCTCGGCGATGCGTGGCAGCAGGGCGTTGTTGAACACGATGGAGAATTCGGCGCCGATGGTGGCGAGGATCAGCGCGAAGGAGATCAGCAGCACGATGCCGACCTGGCCGGGCGCGGCGAACCACAACAGCGCGCAGCCGGTCGCCGTCAGCAGCTGGAACAGGAAGATGTAGGGTTTGCGCCGGCCCGTGATGTCGGCCATGGAGCCCAGGAACGGACTCAGCAGCGCCAGCAGGATGCCGGCAGCCGACTGGGTGAAGGCAAGCGCGGATTGGCCCGCGGCGCCGGAAGCCTCCTTGATGCGCGCCAGCTCCTCGGCCGAGGGCGCGTGGCCGAGGTCGCGCAGCGCCTGGGATTCCTGCAAACCCGCGACCAGATCGCCCGAAAAGTAGGGCGCGAAGATGAAGGTCGTGACCAGCGTGAAGAACGGCTGGTTGGCCCAGTCGAACAGCGCCCAGGACCATTGCCCGGCGCGCGAGGCCGGTTGCACCGGTTCACCGTCGCCAGGCGCCGCGTGTGTTCCAGTCATGCCGCCCTCGTTGCCATCGCGCGCCGCGAGCTTGGAAGCGGGGACGACCGATGTCCAGCGACGCGGACGCCGACGGTCACGCCTTCTTGCGCACGATCCAGCCGCTGAACTTGCCGGGACTGGGCGTGTTGCTGGGGGCGTGGCGATTGCCGCCTGCCGAGAACGACCAGACGAAGCCGCCCGGATCGTAGTTGATGGTCGCGCCCGACGCGGCCGGGATCAGACGCAGCTCGCCGTCCCACGGATCGCAGACGCACAGCCTGGGGCCGAATAGCGTGTGGATCTCGTCGACCACGACGAAGTGCGCGTTGCCGGCGTTCCAGGCGATGTTGCAGATGACGGGATAGCCGGTGTCGATGCCGGCCTTGATCGCGTCGTAGGCGCCGGCCTCGCCGGCGCCGATCCGCTCCCATTCGCCGAGTCCGAGCCTGCGCAGGATGGTCGGGAAATGCACCGACTGGACCGGCGTCGAGCCGTCGTAGATCGAGCCGGTGGCGGCGGTGTAGATCGAATAGACCTCTGGCTCGGACTTCACCGCCGCGTCGAGACCGGCCGCGGCGAGCTGCGAGCCGACATGGCTGCCCAGGATCGGAACGGTCGAGACCGCCGCGCCGGCCGCGAGCCCCGCCACGATCAGATGCTTCTTGGCCTTGAAGTTCACCATCACCATGCTGGCGAAGCCGCACGAGTTGGACACGTCGGCGCCGCCCTGGATGATCGTCGCCTGCGACCGGACCGCGTGGACGCTGCCGTAGCGATCGACCCGCATGAACCATGAACCGGCCGTCGTTCCATCGGGCATGACGCGCTCCACTGATTATGATTGACTGCTCACTTTATCCCGATTCGAGCGGCGACGCGACCACTTTCCGCCAGGCAACCCTTGACCCCGCCGCGCGGTGCTCGCTAGATGAGCGCGCGCGGGTGTAGCTCAATGGTAGAGCAGAAGCTTCCCAAGCTTACGACGAGGGTTCGATTCCCTTCACCCGCTCCAGCACGCCGATCATCCAATCGTCAGAACGCGCCGCCGCCGGGTGCCCAGCCGCCCTTGCGGTCCTCGATTTCCAGCACCCAGACATCGGGATCGCGGCCGATCTGGCGTTTGACGTAGGCGTCGGCGTCGACCTCTTGCACCGGTTCGGGGCCGGTCCCTTTGGCCCAGCCCTGGTCGCCGTCGAGGCTGCTGGTCTGGGCGTAGACGATCACGCCCTTGTCGAAGCGATTGACCTTCAGCAGCACCGTGCCGGCGTCGGGATCGCCGCGCCTGACCACCGTGGCCGGAATGAAATTGCGGTCGCACAGCCGGATTTGCGCCGACACCCACAACGACGTCGTCAGTCCCATGACCATTCAGGATTCTCCGTCCAGGGCAGCGTCGAGGCCGTCGAACACCGGTCGCGCGCCGCGCCAGCGATAGCACACCGCGCGGATACCCAGCGGTTCGAGTGCCTGCAATGTCGTCGCGCAGCGCGCGCCGGCCTCCGGCGAGACCGGCACGACGGCGATCGATCCGGGTCCGTTCGCGTCGAGTCTCGCCAGCAGGCGACCGATCACGCGATGCACGCCCTCCACGCTGGCGTCGGTGCCGATCTCGAAAGTCACCGGCACGCGCGGGCTTGCCAGACTGAACAGATCGTTCGCGCCGCCGCCGCGCACGCCGATGCCGCGCCGCGCCAGTTCGTCGCGCAGGGCGTCGACCACCAGACCGTGATCGCATTGCGTCGCGATCTCGCCGCCGAGGCGGTAGTCGAGCCGCGGCCCCTCCAGCGCGATGCCTTGCGACGCGATCGTCGTCTGGTCGCCGCCGGCGTCCTTGTAGGCGCGCACCTCGCGCACGAAGCGGGCGATGTGGCGCGCGATGCGCGGGCCGCCGATCTGGCCGATCAGGCAGAGTTCGCCGATCTTGCCGTCGGGCCAGCGTACCATCTGCCAGTTGCCGTGCCGCAGCCAGGCGCGCAGGCCCAGCCGGCTCCTGCCCGCCCGCGTGCCGCCAACCCGACCGCTATGGGCGAGGTAGACGCGGCCCTCCTCGTCGCGCACAAGCACGCCGCCGTAGCGCCGGTCGGGTCCCTTGAGCGGCATGTCGAACTGACAGGCGATCGCGTCGGGCCGACGGAAGCGCTGCGGCGGCGGATCCAGCGGCGTGACGCCGAAGCCGAGCGAATAGCGGTCCTCGCCCGTCGCGAAATGCCACCACAGCCCGTCGTCGCGCCGCCAGCGCACCGTGACCTCGGTGTTGCCGCCCTGGCGACCCAGCGCCACGCGCGGCACGGCCACGCCGCCCAGGCGGCGGACCAGCGCCTGCAACTCCCGGCCGATGCGATGCGGTTCCGCCACGACGTCCAGCATGCCCGACCATAGCGTCCGCGACGGACCTTGCCCACACGCGCCGTCTCCGGCATGAGACGGCCGCGCCCGCGTCCGCCGGCACCGCCAGTTCCCCGAGCCATCGCCTTCATGTCCGAACCACCTCTCCTCGCCCTGCGTGGCATCCGCCATCGGCTGGCCGAGCGCGCCCTGCTCGACGGCGCCGAACTCGGCATCGGGCGCGGCGAACGGCTGTGCCTAGTCGGCCGCAACGGTGCCGGCAAATCGACCCTGATGCGCATTCTGGCGGGCTCCGTCGAGGCCGATCACGGCGAACGCTTCGCCCAGCCCGGCGCCCGCGTGGCCTATCTGCCCCAGGAGCCGGACTTCGCGGGCTTCCGCACCGTCGCGGAATACGTCGCGCAAGGCCTGCCCGACGGAGCCGACGCGGGCGACTACCGGGTCGCTTCCATCCTCGACGAGCTGCGCCTGGCGCCCGACCTCGATCCTGGACCACTGTCGGGCGGCGAGGCGCGCCGCGCCGCGCTCGCCCGCACGCTGGTCGGCCAGCCCGACGTGCTGTTGCTGGACGAGCCGACCAACCATCTCGACCTGCCGACCATCGAATGGCTGGAGGAGAAGCTGTCGACCTGGCGCGGCGGCTACGTGCTGGTCAGCCACGACCGGCGCCTGCTGTCGCGGCTGGCGCGCGCGGTGTTGTGGCTCGACCGCGGCATCGTGCGCCGCTTCGAGGGCGCCTACGACGGCTTCGACGCCTGGGCCGAGGACATCCTCGTGCGCGAGGAGACCGAACGCCACAAGCTCGACCGGCTGATCGAGGCCGAGACGGCGTGGTCGCGCAAGAGCATCCGCGCCCGGCGCACCCGCAACGAGGGCCGCATGCGGCGCCTCGTCGAGCTGCGGCAGGTCCGCAAGTCCGACGTCGGCCGGATCGGCCAGGTCGAGATGGCAGCGGCGAGTTCCGGACAGTCGGGCGCGCTCGCCATCGAGGCGCGCGGCATCGCCAAGCGATTCGGCGAACGGGTCATCGTCGAGGATTTCTCGACCCGCATCCGGCGCGGCCACCGCGTCGGCCTGATCGGACCCAACGGCGCGGGCAAGACGACGTTGCTGCGCATGCTGACCGGCGAGCTGGCGCCCGACGGCGGCTGGGTGAAGATGGGTGCGAGCGTCCTGCCCGTGGTCATCGACCAGCGCCGTTCCCAGCTCGATCCCGCCAGGACGCCGTGGGAGACGTTGGCCGACCGCAACGACCATATCGTGGTGCGCGGCCATCCCACGCACGTCATGACCTACATGCGCCAGTTCCTGTTCCGCGACGAACAGGCGCGTCAGCTGGTCGGCACGCTGTCGGGCGGCGAGCGCAACCGGCTGCTGCTGGCCAAGGCACTGGCCGCCGACTCGAACCTGCTGGTGCTCGACGAGCCGACCAACGACCTCGATGCCGACACGCTCGACCTGCTTCAGGAAACCATCGCCGACTACGACGGCACCGTCCTGCTGGTCAGCCACGACCGCGATTTCCTGGATCGCGTCGTCACCTCGACCATCGCGGTCGAAGGCGATGGCCGGGTCGTCGAATACCCCGGCGGCTACAGCGACTATCTGCTGCAACGCCCGCCGCCGGCCGAAACGCGTCCGTCGGCGGAAGCGAAGCGGCCGGCCTCGATGCCTTCGTCCACGTCCGTCGACCGTCGCCTCCGCAAGCTGTCGTACAAGCAGCAGCGCGAACTCGACGATCTGCCCGCCCGCATGGAAGCCCTTCAGCGCGAGATGGTGGCGCTGAACGAGAAGCTGGCGAGCCGCTCGCTCTACACGGCCGACCCGAAGGCCTTCGCGGCCGCCACGGCGAGATTGGGTGCCGCGCAGGCGGAATTGTCGGCGGCCGAGGAAACGTGGCTGGAGCTCGAAGGTCTGCGCGAGGCACTCGCGAGCTAGCCGCCGGTCTCGTCCGAGCGCCCGAGCTTTCGCCCGGCCGCCATCCAGAACACGATACCGCCGATCAGGCCGCCGACGACCAGCCACGGCACCACCATCAGCCACTCCCGCAGCAGCGGCACCGGAACCAGCCAGCCGTGGCTCCACGCGCCGGTGGCGACGACCGGCGAGACGGCAAGGCCCGTCAGCGCACCCGCCGCCAGGTAATAGAACCACGATCCGATCCGCCTTTTCCACGCGAACCACGCCACGAACGCGAAGGGCAGCGCGGCCAGGACCGCCGTCGCCAGCCAGAACGCGGTCGTTATCAGAGCCAGCAGCGACAGGAACTCCAGAAGGTGCTGGAGCCGGGCGGGCCCGATCGCGGACGTGGCGGCAGCCGCGGCCGGCAGGATCGTGACGCCGGCGAAGAACCCCGCGACCGCCGTGACGCTCCAGCCGTAGCCAACCGCGACGCGGGACAATGTTCGCCACGGCAATGCCGTCGTCGACATCTCACGTCGCCTTCGGTTCGCGGCCGAGATTGCGGGTAGCGTACATCAGCGCGAACAGCAGGCCGAACAGGGCGAGGCTGCCGCCCAGCAGCGACCAGCTCTCCGCCCGCAGCAGCACGAACAGGTAGCCGAACAGGCCCGCGATGGCGGCCGCGAAACCGGCCGCGAAGCGGGCCCGGTGCGTCGCCCACCAGGTGTAGAGCCCGGTCTGCAGGGTCACGCCGCCGGCCGCCAGCGCATAGGCCATGCCGAACGAGGCGTGCTCGCCCGCCGACAGCAGCAGCAGCGGAAACAGCGTCATCGAGGCACCGGTCAGGCCGTACTGCACGACATGGACATTGCCGCCGCCCATCATCTCGAACGCCAGGTAGAGCGCGAAGGCGCAGCCGACCGTCAGCAGGCCGTACTTGATCATGCGGTCGACGCCGCGATAGGGCGTGACGGGCTGCACCAGCTGGACGCCGAACACCGAATCGCGCAGGCCCTTCTCGATGGCGCCGCGCGAGGCATCGGCGCTGGTGCCGACGCCGGCGAAGCCGCGATTGAGCACCGAAACGCGCCAAGTCGCCTCGAAACCGCTCTGGTCGACGCGCTGCTGCACTGGCCGGAAGCGGCCGATGAATCCGGGATCCGGCCACGGCGCGGCAAGCTTTACCTCGGTCAGGGCGCCGGCCGGCGCGAAGCCGACGCGGTCGCTGCCGTTGAGCCGGAAGCGGATGTCGAAGGGCACGCCGACGGGCATGCGCTGGAGCGGGGCGCGGCTGCGCCTGGCGCTGGGCGACTTGCGTGGCATCCAGGTGGAGCGCGCCATTGTCGGCGGTGTCGCGCGCGCCTTCGAGCCATCGGGCGACACCGCCATCGAGATGCCGCTCGGGGGCATCGACGCGCAGGCGTGGACCGACGGCGTGCCCTTCGACATCCGCTTCCGGCTCAACGGCAGCGACCGCGTC
>CAMDVZ010000037.1 GCA_945878895.1 Caenispirillum bisanense
GATGACACCATTTTCGTGCATCCGGTAGTGCGCCACTCCTTGCGCGCGCCGACTGTATCGCTCCCGTGCGTCGATAAGTGTCGATGCTCCGCCGGCTCAACGCGTCGCGAAATCGTCGATCACCAGCATCGTGGCGCGCCCCTCGACGCGACCGCGGTGGCGTTCGCCCGCGCTCGCCATGCCGAACTGGCCGGCGCCGATGGTGCGGGTTCCCGATTCGGTGTCGAGATTGAACGTGCCGTCGAGCACGAAGAAGGCTTCGTCGCTTTCGGGGTGGACATGCCACTCCGAGACGCGATCCTCCATCACGCGCAGCCGCACGTTCTGGCCGTTGACCTTCGCCAGATCGAAGCTCTTCCACGGAGCACTCACGCCTCGCGTCAACGCCACCGCGTCCTTGACCTCGTCCATCGCCGTCTCCCCGTAATCGCGACGCCAGTCTATGATGGAATGGCGTCCGCCGTCGCCCTGGTGGCGCCACGGAGTGGCGGCATCGAACCATCGCGGGCGACGACCCGGACCCTTCGGAGCATCGACATGACGAAACGATCGACGGCGTGGACGGTCCTGGCCGGCGCCCTCGTTGGCGCGCTCGCGTTCGGCGGAATTGCCGCCGCCCAGGCACCAGCCACGCCGGCGGCCGACCAGCTCAAGACTGTCCGGCTGACGCCGCGCGTCGTTCCGGTCGGCAAATGGCCCGAAGGGATGGCCTGGGACGGGACATCCCTGTGGGTGGCCGAGAGCGGCGTCCAGCGCATCGCGCGCATCGATCCGGCCGCCGGCAAGGTCGTCGAGACCATCCGCGTCGGCCGTCTGCCGGTGGACATGGTCGGCGGCGCCAACGGCGCGATATACGCCATGGTCAACACCGAGCAACACGTGTTCGTGAAGACGCCCGGCAACAAGGGCGCGGTTCTGACCGGCATCGCCGGTTGCCCCGACAAGATGATCGCGCATGAGAGCCTGTTGCTGGCGCTGACATGGCCGGATTGCTCCTCGGGTACCTCGAAAATCGTCGCCATCGACCCCGGCAACGGTGCCAAGCGCGAGTCCGGCGATCTTGGCCGCAACGGCTTCGGCATCGCCGCGGCTGCCGGGCGAGCGTGGCTGGCGCGCGGCACCGGCAAGATCGACATGGTCGACCTCGCGTCGCTGAAGCCGGCCGGATCGGTCGATGCCGGCGGGTTCCTGTCGACGCTCGCCGGCGCGGGCAGCATCGTGTTCGCCGGAGGCGGCGAGGCCGACGGCGGTGGCGGCCCGCCGCGCGTCGCGCGCCTCGATGCCGCGACGGGCACGGCGACGCACCGCGCGACCCTGCCCGGCCACGGGCACGTCAGGGCACTGGCCGTCACCGGACCGCATCTGATCGCGGCCGACGGCAAGGGCACGCTCTTCGTGCTGGCCGCCGCCGATCTCAAGCTGCTCGCACAGCTGGTTATCGATGGACCCGTGCCGCTCGACGCCCGGCGCCTGCTGGTCGTCGGCGACCGCCTCTTCGTGTCGAGCTTCGTTGGCGACGGCGACCACAACGTCGTGATGATCCTCGAGGGCTGGCGACCCTGATCTGCGCTCACGCCGGTTCGATGGACTGGCGCATCGGGATCATCGGCGAGCGCTGGAAACCAGCGCGACCATAGAAGCGCTGCGCATCCGCATTGCCCGCGTCGGTCAGCAGGGTGATGCGGGCGCAGCCGGTTTCGCACGCGAGCGCGACGGCGGCATCGATCAGCAGCGCCCCGACGCCATGGCCGCGATGGTCCGCTCGCACCACCATGTCCTCCAGCAGCATCGCGGGCGCGCCTTCCGCGGTGCTGACGGTGAACAGCAGATTGACCATGCCGACGACGGCGTCGTCCGCGCGGGCGACGAGGATGCGACCGACGCGCGGGTCCTCGATCACCAGCCGCAGACCGCGCGCCTGCTTGCCGGCGTCGGGCGCGAACTCCGCTTCCTGCGCGAACAGCAACGCCAGCAACCCGCACAGGTCAGGGATGTCGGCGGCGCTCGCCGGCTCGATCCGGATCGCGGTCATGGCGCCGTGGCCCCGCCGGTCAGAGCTGCTGGGCGCTGAAGGTGTCGCACTGGCGCAGGTCGCCGCTGTCGATGCCGCGACGGAACCAGCGCATGCGCTGGGCCGAGCTGCCGTGCGTGAACGTCTCGGGCTGGACGTAGCCGCGGCCCTGCTTCTGCAGCCGGTCGTCGCCGATGGCGGCGGCGGCCGTCAGCGCCTCCTCGACGTCGCCCGGCTCCAGGATGCGGCGCTTCTGGTTGGCGTGGTAGGCCCAGACACCCGCGAAGCAATCGGCCTGCAGCTCCACGCGGACCTGCAGCGCGTTGGCCTGGATCTGGCTGCCCTGCCGCTTGCGTTCGTCGACCTTGTCCAGAATGCCGAGCAGACGCTGGACGTGGTGGCCGATCTCGTGGGCGATCACGTAGGCCTGGGCGAAGTCGCCGGGCGCGCGGAAGCGGCTGCGCAGTTCCTCGTAGAAGGAGATCTCGATATAGACCTTGAAGTCGCCGGGGCAATAGAACGGCCCGACGGCGGCGTCGGCCTGGCCGCAGGCCGAGCGGACATGGCCGCTGAACAGCACCAGCGTCGGGTTGCGGTATTCCCGGTTCAGCCGCTCGCGAAACAGCTGCTGCCAGACCTCCTCGGTGCTGCCCAGCACGCGCGCCACGAAGCGGCGCATCTCGTCGTTCTGGCCCTGTTGCTGCCCCGGCTGTGGCGGGCGCGGCCGCTCCTCGTTGAAGCCCGTCCGCGGCGCCGGCGCCGGTGGCGCCTGGTCGCCGCCGCCCAGCAAGGCGCCGGGGTCGAAGCCAAAGAACAGGGCCGCGATCACGACGATGACAAGACCAATCCCGCCGATACCGCCGCGACCACCGGGCACGCCCATGCCGCCACCGCCACCCAGGCCGCCACCGCCGAAGCCGCCACCGCCGCCCGCCGAATCGTCGTCGCGCCGGTCCTCGACGTTCTGGCTTTCCGGTGTTTCGTCCAGACGCATGGCACCCTCCGCGAATGTTGCCCGCAGTATAGAGCGAGTCGACCGACCGACGCGATTCGATCCGTCGCTCGCGCCGGCTGGTCGATCCGTCGCTCGCGCCCGCCGCGCCGATTGGCTAGGGTCCGGCCACGCTTCCTCCCACGCGCCGGATTGCCATGCCGCTCACCATCGCCACCTGGAACATCAACTCGGTCCGCCTGCGCATCGCCAACATCGCGCGCTTCGCCAGCGAGGAGCGGCCCGACGTGCTGTGCCTGCAGGAAACCAAGTGCCCGGACGACCAGTTCCCGCACGCCGCCTTCGAGGCGATGGGATTCACCCACCGCCTGATCCACGGCATGAAATCCTACAACGGCGTCGCCATCCTCAGCCGCGTGCCCTTCGCGAAGACGGAGATCCAGCATCGCGTCGGGCGCGAGGATTGCCGCCATGTCCGGGCCTGGCTCGATGTCGGCGGCGATCCCATCGCGCTCGACAATCTCTACATCCCGGCCGGCGGCGACGTGCCCGATCCCGACGAGAACGACAAGTTCCGCCACAAGCTCGATTTCTACCGCGAGATCGCGGACTGGTTCGTCGACGTGGCGCCGAAAAAGGGCGCGCGCAAGGGCAAGCGCTCGATTGCCGTCGGAGACCTCAACGTGGCGCCGCTGGAGCACGACGTGTGGAGTCACAAGCAGCTGCTCGACGTCGTCTCGCACACGCCGGTCGAGGTCGATCTGTTCGGCAAGATGATAGCCTCGCGCGACTGGATCGACGTGCCGCGCCGTTTCGTGCCGCCGAGCGAGAAGCTTTACTCGTGGTGGAGCTACCGCAACAGCGACTGGCGCGCCTCCAATCGCGGCCGCCGGCTCGACCACATTCTCGCCACGCCCGCCTTGTCGGACGCGATCTCCGCCTACCGGATCGTCCGCGACACGCGCGACTGGGAAAAGGCCAGCGACCACGTGCCGGTCATGGCGACGTTCGAGGTCTGACCGGCGAAGCTCGGGTTCAGTGGCGAGTCGATTTCCCGACCGCCTCGCTGGCGCCGGGATTCCCGATGATCGATAGTGTCGCGCATGGATCGCGTGTCGACGATCGTCGGGAGAAATGATGGATTTGTGGAGCATTCTCGGCCACGCCGCGATCGGCCTCGTGGTTGGCTTTCTCGCGAAATTCCTGACGCCTGGTCGCGATCCCGGCGGCTTTTTCGTCACCATGGCGATCGGCGTAGCGGGCTCGTTTCTCGCGACCTTCGGCGGCCAGGCGCTCGGCTTCTACCAGGTCGGCCAGACCGCCGGTTTTTTCGGCTCGCTGGTCGGCGCGATCGTCCTGCTGCTGATCATCCGCGTCGTCCGCCGCGGCCAGGCCGGCCCGACGGCGTAGCGACGGCAGCTATCGCTGCGCCGCCGACGGCGGCCGCTTCCGGCGATCGCGGAAGAACGTCGTGAGCACGAAGCGCCGGCCCTGCGTCACCGGCAGCGCCTCGTGCAACAGCGAGCAGGAGAACACCGCGGCCATGCCGGCGCGCGGCCTGTAGAGGGTGGGGCCGAATTCCGGGAACGTCAGCTCGCCGCCGGCATAGTCGTCGTTGAGATTGAGCGACACGGCGAAGGCGCGGTCGGCGGTCTGCGGCGCGCCGTTGTCGCGGTGGGGCCGGAAAAAATGGCCGCCGTCGGCGTCGTAGGACAGCACGACGTGGGCGTCGAACACGAAATCGGTGCTCCAGTTGAAGACCCGCTCCAGCTCCGGCCCGATCCGGTAGGCCAGCCGGTCCGAGATCTGCCGCACCGTCGCCTCGTCGGTCACGACATGGTCCTCGGTGCGCTTGTGGTCGTTCGACACCATGTTGCCGTAGCGGCTCGACACGCCGCCGTCGACGTGGTCGTGGCGCCGCCACAGCTCGATCAGGGCGCGGCAGAAGGCCGGCTCGAACACCCTGGGCAGCATCAGGACGGGCGCCGCGCCGCCATGAACCGTCGATGGCGCCGGCCGGTCGGCGCGCGCCACCTCGACAGCGGCCAGCACCGCCTCGCGTCGCGCCAGCGCCTCGCCGCCGACGAACTCCGCCACCAGACGCTGGTTGGCGTCGAGCACCATCACTCGCTGGTCGTGCCGGGCGCTGGCGGGCGAACCGGTCGCGGCGTCCGGCGCCAACAAGGTATGCAGGGTGCGTCGATCCGGATCGCACAGGGTCAGCGGCACGCCGCCGGTGCCGGGCATCTCGAAGCCGGTCAGCGCCGCCACGGTCGCCGGCACGCCGGCAGGCACCACCAGCACCGCGTGCGCGTCGACTTCCGCCAGCGCGGTCAGCAGCTCGACCGTGACGCCATCGGTCACTTGCCGCAGCTCCGACAGCGCGATCAGCGCCAGCGGCTGGCCCTGGAAACTCCACGACAGCTTGTGGGTGCGCTCGTCGACGCCGGGCAGCACGATGTCGAGCATCCTGTCGCCGGGCCGGAACGGAAAAAAGCCGCCGCTCATCGCATCGTCACAGGCTGAGGTTGAGCGCGATCGACACGCGCGTGTCGCGGCCACGATAGGGGCGTACCGCGTGCAGCAGCCAGGCCGGAAACATCACCATCCGCCCGGTGCGCGGCGGCATGGTCTCGCTGGCGCCGCTCGACAGGCCGCCGGGCACCGCGAAGGTGAATTGCGGCGCGTACATCGCCGGCGCCACGCCGCGCGGATCCATGAATTCCAGTTCGCCGCCGAGCCCGGGGTCGGCGCCGATGCCGCCGTCGTCGACATAGTAGACCGCCGACCAGAACGAGCCGGCATGGCTGTGGAACTCGTTGCCGTGGCCGGCCCGGTTGACGTTGGCCCACATGTTGGATTTCCACACCACGCGCACCGGCTTGCCGGCGCGGTCGCAGGTCAGGCGGCCCGCGATGTCGCGGGCGATTTCCAGCAGCCGCAAGGCCGCCGGGCCGCCCCAGCGGTCCATGTCCCAGCTCGACTGGTAGCCGCCGAGATTGCTGTGCTGCGAAGAGGGGTGCGATTTCTCGCGCTCGGCGATCACCCGCCTGAGCTCGAAATTCAGGTTCGCCGCGTCCGGCACCTCGATCGATACGACCGGGGTCGGAAACAGCGGCGTCACCTCGACGCGGTTGCCTTGCGGAGATGGAGAGGTGGTGGGTCCGGTGGCCATGCGCGCAGTCTACACCTTGACGCCCGCGCCGACACCGCTTCGACCGATCGCGGCGCGCGCTTTTTCGTCCAGCGGCCAGCGCGGGCGCGGCGCGAAATCGAGGCCGTCGACCATGCCGAGCCGAAAGCGTTCCAGCCCCGCCCACGCGATCATCGCGGCGTTGTCGGTGCAGAGCGCCACCGGCGGCGCCACCAGCCTGCCGTTGCGCGCCTCCGCCAGCCCCGACAGCCTTTCGCGCAGATGCAGGTTCGCCGCGACGCCACCGGCGACGACCATCGTGACGGTTCCGCCGTCGCCGTTCCCGACCCGATGGCGGAACAGATCGAAGGCATTGGCGCAGCGATCCACCAGCACGTCGCCGACCGTGCGCTGGAAGCTCGCGGCGAGATCGGCGATGCCCGTGGCATCGCCTGCCACCAGGGTCGCGGCGACCAGACGCACCGCCGTCTTCAGGCCCGAGAACGAGAAATCGCAGCCGGGTTTGCGCCACAGGGGCCGGGGCAGATCGAACCGCCGCGGGTCGCCCGCGCGCGCCGCCCGTTCGACCGCGGGACCGCCGGGAAAACCGAGATCCAGCAGCTTGGCGGTCTTGTCGAAACATTCGCCGACGGCGTCGTCGATGGTGGTGCCGAGTCGCGTGTAGGAGCCGACGCCATCGACGGCCAGCAACTGGCAATGACCGCCCGACACCAGCAACAGCAGGAACGGAAACGTCACCGGCTCGACCAGGCGCACCGTCAGCGCGTGGCCTTCGAGATGGTTGACCGCGACGAACGGCTTGTCGTGGGCAAGTGCAATGGCTTTCGCGGTCATCGTGCCGACGATCACGCCGCCGATCAGGCCGGGTCCGCCGGTCGCCGCCACCGCGTCGAGATCGGCGAAGCCGACGCCCGACTCCGCCATCGCTTTCGCGACGATGGCGTCGATGTGTTCGAGGTGGGCGCGGGCGGCCAGTTCGGGCACCACGCCGCCGAAGCGCTCGTGTTCGCGGAGCTGCGCGCGCACGACGTTGGACCGCACGTGGCCGACCGGTCCGGGGCCATCGGCCTCGACCACCGACGCGGCGGTTTCGTCGCAACTCGTCTCGATGCCAAGGACCAGCATGCCGTGATGTTCGCGGGTTTCGCGCCGCAACCGGTGACGGCGTGGCGCCTTGTACGCCCGGGCGGCGGCATTTCACCACTTTTCCCGCGCGGAGCGTCCGGCTACAGGAACACATGACCCATCCCCTTCTGCGTCTGGGCACCCGCGGCAGTCCGCTGGCGCTGATCCAGGCCAATCTCGTGCGCGACGCCTTGCTCGCGGCCCATCCCTCCCTGCGCGAGCCGGGAGCCGTCGAGATCGTGCCGATCCGCACGACCGGCGATGCCGTGCAGGACCGGGTCCTGTCGGAGATCGGCGGCAAGGGATTGTTCACGAAGGAGATCGAGGAGGGGTTGGGAAAGGGCATGCTGGACATCGCGGTGCATAGTCTGAAGGACATGCCGACCAGGCTGCCCGATGGCCTCGTGCTGGCGGCCTATCTGGCCCGCGAGGATGCCCGCGACGTGCTGGTGCTGGAGGGCGGAAAATCCGGCGATATCAAAGACTTGGCCCATGGAGCGACGGTCGCGACGGTGGCCTTGCGGCGGCGCGCCATCCTGCTGTCGAGGCGGCCCGATCTGGCCATCGTGCCGATCCGCGGCAACGTCGACACGCGGCTGCGCAAACTGGCCGACGGGGTCGCCTCGGGGCTCGTTCTGGCGCGCGCCGGACTCAACCGGCTGGGCCGCGGCGACGTCGGCACCCCGATCCCGGTCGGGGACATGCTGCCGGCCGTCGGCCAGGGCGCGGTCTGCATCGAATGCCGCGCCGACGACGATCGGGTCCTGGCCTTGCTGGCGGCGATAAATCATGCCGAAACAATGATTTGCGTGACCACCGAAACGGCCATGCTCGACGTTCTCGATGGCTCCTGCCGCACCCCCATCGCCGGCCACGCGGTGCTGGAAAACGGCGATCTGTGGCTGCGCGCGCTGGTCGCCCGGCCCGACGGTTCGGAAATCCTCACCACGGAACGGCGCGGTTCTTCCACCGACGGTATCGCCATGGGACGCGACGCGGGCGAAGAATTGCGACGTCGCGCGGGAACCGGTTTTTACGTCGTTTGAGCTGCTTTATGCGTGTTTTGGTGACACGACCGGAGCCGGAAGCGGCGTTTTTTGCCGCCGGATTGGCCGCGCGCGGCCACGATGCCCTGATTTCGCCGCTTTTGAGCATCGATTTGCTGCCGATTCCACCGGATTTCGACCGGAAATTCACCGCCGCGCAGGCCATTTTGCTGACCAGCATCAACGGCGCGCGCGCCCTCGCCGCCGCCACGACCCGCCGCGACCGGCCGGTTCTGGCGGTCGGCGACGCCACGGCGGGGCTGGCCGAAGCGGCCGGTTTCGACGACGTGCGGTCGGCCGAAGGCGATGGCGCGGCGCTGGTCGAACTGGTCAAGGCCAGGCTCGATCCCGCCCGGGGAGCATTGTTGCATGTCGGCGGCGAAATCCGCGCCGGCGACCCTACGGGCGACCTGCGGCGGGCCGGCTTCGAGGCCGGCGCGGTCGCGCTCTACGCCGCCCGGACCGCCGAGGCGCTCGCCCCGGCCGCGGTGGCGGCGATTCGGGCCGGGGAGATCGACGCCGTCACCTTGTTTTCGCCCCGAACCGCCACGACCTTTGCTAGACTCGCGGAAGCTGGCGGGCTCGCCGCGGCGCTGCGACAGGTGACGGCCATCGTCGTCAGTCCGGCGACGGCGGAGGCCGCGGGCCAGATTGCGTGGCGGCGGATCGTGGTGGCGGAGCGTCCGACCCAGGCCGCGATGGTGATGGCAATCGAGGCGGCGGCGTTGGCCGGCCCGAGCGGAGATCGACCCACGATGAGCGAACCGTCGCCCCCCGCCGACAAGCCCGACACCCCCCGCGCCGGCGCGGCCCCCTCGGCGTCAGCCGATTCTCCGGCCGCGGCGGTCGCGGCGACGGCAGCCGCCGCTGCCCACGTGGCGGCCGTCACCCGACCACCGCGACGCGGTGTCGGCGTGGTCGGCGCTTTCGCCACCGGTCTGGTCGCGTCGGGCGTCGTCGCGGCCGGCGTCGTCGGCCTGCACGTCGCCCGCCCCGGTCTGATCGAGCAAACCGCCCACATGCTGACCGGCACCGCGCCGGCCGTGGTGCTTCCCGCCGACAAGGCCGCCGCCGAGGCGGTCAAGCCGCTCGCCGAACGACTGGCGAAACTCGAAGCCGGCGGCCAGCTGGCGCCCCTCCAGGACGCCCTCGCGAAGGCCACCGCGCGGCTCGACGCGCACGACAGACGCGCCCAGGCCCTGCAGGACCTCGCCGCCAGGGTCGACGCGCTCGCGACATCGGGCGCGAGCGTCAATGCCGGCCGCGTCGAGACCGAGATCGGCCAGCTGCGCGGCGACCTCGCCGGCGTCAGGGCCGATCTGGCGACCGCCCAGGCGGCGCTGAAGACGGTCCTCGCGCGCCCGGCCGACCCGCCGGCACCAACCGGCGACCAGACCCAGGCGCTGGCGGCCTTGACCGATCGCCTCGCCCGGCTGGAGCGCCGCGACCCCGCCGCGCCGGCCCCGGCCGCGCCACCGGCGGCATCCGCGCCACCTGCGACCGCCGATCAAACCCAGGCCCTGGCCGTGCTGTCCGAACGCCTCGCCCAGATCGAACGCCGTCCGCCCGCCTCGACCGCGAACCTCGCCGAACGGGCCGACGTCGAGAAGCGGCTGGCCGAGCTCGAGACCCGGCTGCGCGGCGAGATCGCGCGCGTCGGCGGCGATGGCGGCGTATCGCGCGAGACCGCGACGCAAACCGCGCAGCGGCTGGCGGTGATCGAGAAAGACATGACGGCCCGCCTCGCTGCCCTCGACAAGGGTCTCGCCGCGACCGGCGACGGCACCCGGCGCGCCGCCGACAACGGACGGGCGGCGGCCGCCATCGGCGTCGCCGGCCGTCTGCGCCAGGCCATCGATGCCGGCGTGCCGTTCGCCACCGACGCGGAGTTGCTCAAGCCGCTGGCCGGCGGCGACCCCGACATCGCGGCTGCCTTGCAGGCGCTGGCACCGCTGGCGACCACCGGCGTCGTGCCGCTCAAGACGCTGGCCCTCGATCTGCCGCAGATCGCGCGGGCGGTGATCGCCGCGGACCTCGCCGACGATTCGTGGGGCGAACGGATGCTGGGCAAGCTGCGCGCGCTGGTGTCGATCCGCCGCGTCGGCGGCGATTCCGCGGGCGACTCGTCGGAAGCGATCATGGCCCGCGCCGAGGCAGCCCTGGCCGGCGGTGAACTCGCCAAAGCCGTGACCGAACTCAAGGGCCTCACAGGCGCCGCCATGGCGCCAGCCGTCGCGTGGCTGGCCAAAGCCGAAACCAACCTCGCCGCCCAGCGCGCCGTCGACCGCCTCAGCCTGCACGGCATCGCCCTGCTCTCGCGCGGTGGCATCAAGTGAGCGCCGCCGTGGACGCCGTCGATCTCTCCTTCTCCCCCGTCCGCGCACCGGGGCATCGACCCTTCCGTGTCCGCGCCGGGAAGCTATTGCGCCACAACGAGCTCTTGCCTTCTCCCCCAGGCCGCTCGCAGCCCCGAGGCGGGGGAAGCTGCCCCGAAGGGGCGGAAGGGGGTGGCTGTCGATACGTGGGCGGTTCCGGTGGAACGAAAATTTCGCGACCACGCAGGTACTTCTCGTCGACGCGGTCAATTTTTCGGGATTATGTGCTTGACCGCGAGCCACCCCCTTTCGCCCTTCGGGCACCTTCTCTCCCGACGACGACGACGGCGACGGGAAGAGTGGGAATCGCGCCATGACCCTCGTGCGCACCCTGGCGTGGTTCGCGCTGGCGATCGCCATCATGATCGGCGCGGTGTGGCTGGCGGAGCGGCCGGGGCTGGTCACCATCGAGTGGCATGGCTGGCGGCTCGATACCAGCGTCGGCGTCGTGCTGGTCGCCTTCGTGCTGGTGGGCGCGCTGGTGACGGGGCTGTACGCGACGTGGCGGTGGATTTCCGCGATGCCGGGGCTGGTGTTCGAGAGCTGGGGCGAGGGCAAGCGCCGGCGCGGCTATCGCGCCCTGACCCAGGGCATGGTTGCGGTGGCGGCGGGCGATTCGGCGGAGGCGCAGAAGATGGCCCGCCTGGCCGAAAAGCTGCTCGACGAGCCGCCGCTGACGATGTTGCTGTCGGCCCAGGCCGCCCAGCTGGCGGGCGACAAGGAAGCCGCCCGGCGCCATTTCGCGGCGATGCTGGAAGACCCGCGGATGAGCTTTCTCGGGCTTCGCGGTCTGCTGACCCAGTCCCTGCGCGACGGCGATTCGACGCGCGCGCTGGCCTATGCCGAGCGCGCCTTCGCGCTGCGCCCCGACACGCCCTGGGTGGTGCGTTCGCTGTTCGACATGCAGGCCCATGCCGGCCGCTGGCGCGAGGCCCAGGAGACCTTGCGCGCGGGCCTCAAACGGCGCCTCGTGGACCCCGAACGCGGCCGGATACTGGAAGCGGTGCTGCTGGTCGAACGCAGTCGGGCCGCCGAGCGCTCGGGCAGCGACATGGACGCCCTCGACAACGCGCGCGCCGCCATCGGTCTGGCCCCCGAACGCCTGGCCGTGGCGTACCGCTACGGTGAATTGCTGATCAAGCGCGGCGAGCCGAAGAAGGCTCTCAAGGTGGTCGAGAAAGCCTGGATGGCGGGTCCACACCCCGACCTGGCGCAACTCTACATCGCGGCCTCCGGCGAGAAGGACCCGCTCAAGCGCGTCCAGGCCCTGTCGCGCCTGACCAACCTCGTCCCCGACGACATCGACAGCCGCATCGCCATCGCGCGCGAATGCCTCGAGGCCAATCTGTGGGGCGAGGCGCGCCGGCATCTGACGGCGGCGGCCAGCCCGCGCCCGACCGTGCGGATTTGCCGTCTCATGGCCGACCTCGAGGAGACCGAGCACGGCGACGGCGAGAAGGTGCGCCAGTGGCTGGCCAAAGCCGCCGAGGCCGCACCCGACCGGCAATGGCGTTGCGCCACCTGCGGCACCGCGCACGATCGCTGGCGTTCGGTGTGCGAATCCTGCGGTGCTTTCGGCACCCTGCAATGGACGGCTCCGGAGCCGATCGTCACCGGCGCCGGTCCGGTCGACGAAACGCCGCGCGTGATCGATGTACCGGCCGAGATCCTGCCGCCGGAGCGACCGTCGGCGCGTGGCGCGTAGCGGGCAGGCCGGGCCTGGTTGTCTCGGCCTCGGCATCGAGCCGGCCGGGGGCAACTGTCATCAGTGTCCCGGCATTCTGTTTTCACATTGGCGTAAAATTATATTTTTTTATTGACTTTTCAATTTGGCGGGCGCAAGGGTCCGGGATCGGGTGGGTCTTGCGTGATCTGGACCGGCGGTCGTCGCGCTCGCCGGATATCGGGATCGCCCGCTGGTCCGGTGGTCGCCTACGTGCTCGACCAGGACGGCGGCGAGCAGGCGCCTGTCGCTGCCGGCGACGTCCCCGGCGCGACGGCTCCGTCGGCGGCAACGGACCGATGTCGCCGATCGCGAGCCGGGTGACGCCGTGGTCGGCGCCGCTGTCGAGGAGGGCCGGACGACGCGTAGCCGGCAACCGCCTGCCCGGAAATCGATCCGAAAACTAACGCCAGTCTTTGAATTTCCTTCGGAATTCGCAATCGCATGTGATTTAAGAGTTTACATCAGAGAATCCTTTCCTTTTTCACGCAATCGCGTATCGTGCTTTCACGATATTTTACGTTAAATTATTATTCCGGGTCCACATTATGACAAATTATTTAGGCGGTTCCGCCAACGATACGCTTGTCGGCGGCACGGGCGGCGACCTTCTCGACGGCCGTGCCGGCAATGACCTCGTTCATGGCGGCGGTGGCAACGACATCGTCTATGGTGGCGGTGACTCCGACGTACTCTACGGCGGCGCCGGAACGGATGCCCTGATCGGCGGGTCGGGCGACGATATCCTGTATGCGGACGTCGATGACCCGCACCATATCGGGTGGCGCGGGCACCGACATGGCGATCTTCGGCGCGACCGACGACACGATCACGTCGGCGACCTCCGTCTCGGTCGAAATCGTCTCGATGGGCGCCGGCAACGACCTGTTCGACGTATTGCTGAGCTCGCCGCTGAATGCCTCCTTCGATCTCGGCACCATCGATGGCGCCAAAGGTTTCCAGCTGTTCGGCGCCACCCCGACCGACGAGGCCGGCGCGGCGCTGTCGGGCGTCGGCGACGTCAACGGCGATGGCTTCGCCGACTTCGTGATCGGCGCACCCGGCACCAACAGCCACGACGGCGAGGCCTATCTGGTGTTCGGCCGCGGCGACGGCTTCCTGCCCTCGATCGATCTCGGCGTCGCCAGCCCGCACTACGCGCGACTGGAGGGGCTTGGCCAGGCCGGCTTCTCGGTGTCGGGCGGCGACATCAACGGCGATGGCCTGAACGACGTCGTCGTCGGCGCCAACACCGCGGGCGGCGCCGGGCGGGCGCACGTGGTGTTCGGCAAGGCGACCGGCTGGGCCGACGTCTCCGGCACCATGCACGCGATCGATCTGACCACCCTAAACGGCACCAACGGGTTCACGCTATGCAACGGTTCGGCGGCCACGACCCAGTTCGGCTTCGACGCCACTTTCGCGGGCGACGTGAACGGCGACGGCAACGGCGATCTGCTGGTCACCGCGCCCGACGACGGATCGACGGGCAAGGCCTATGTCGTCTACGGCAAGGCCTCCGGCTGGGCCGCCAGCAACCAGGTCGAGGGCCCCGGTTCGGTCGCGCACACGACGCTCACCGGTGCCAACATCGCCTCGCTGTCGCTGGCCGGCGACGTCAACGGCGACGGGTTCGGCGACTTCATCGTCGGCGCGCCGGTCAACGACGGTGGCCGCGCCTATCTGGTGTTCGGCGGCGCGAACCTTGCCGGCACCATCGACGTCACCAGGCTGGCCGACAGGCACACCGGCGTCGAGATCCTGTCGGGCGGAAACAGCGACGCGGCGGGCTATTCGGTGGCCGGCGGCGGCGACGTCAACGGCGATGGCCGGGCCGATCTGATCGTCGGTGCGCGCGGCACGAGCACCGCCTACGTCGTGTTCGGTCGGGCGACGGCCGACTGGAGCGACGGCAACGGCAACGGCAACGGCGACTATGTCGTCGACCCGACAGCCGTCGACGGCACCAACGGGTTCGTCATCGGCGGCGTTGGCGCCGACGACAAGCTCGGCTGGTCGGTTGCGTTCGGCGGCGACGTCAACGGCGACGGGCTGTCGGACATCATCGTCGGCGCGCCGGAATCCTCGACGTCGGGTTTCACCGACAACGGCGCCGCCTATATCGTCTATGGCCGCGCGGCGGGCTGGCAGAGCTCGTTCGACGTGACCTCCCTGACGGCGAGCCAGGGCGTGCGCCTGGAAGGAGCCGGCCACGACGACCGCGCCGGCTTCGCGGTGTCGGGTCTGGGCGACATCAACGGCGATGGTCTCGACGACGTCGCCACGTCGGGCACCGGCGGCGGCATCGATATCGGCCGCACCTACGTCCTGTTCGGCGACACGCGCCTGGGCAGCGGCGCCGAAACCGCCGCGCGGACGCTGCTGGGCGGCGCCGGCGACGACATCCTGCGCGGTGACGACACCGACGAGCTCGGCAACGCCAACATAATCTTCGGCGAGGCCGGCGACGACGTTCTCTCGAGCGCCGCGGCCATGGCAGGCCACCACCATCTGCTGTTCGGCGGCGAAGGCACCGACACCGCCTCGTTCGCCCGCGAGACCGGGTCGGTGTATGCCGATCTCAACACCGGCGGCGGCCATGTCGATGGCGTGCTGGCCAATCTGATGATCGGCGTCGAGAACGCCACCGGCGGCTGGGGGGCGGACGCGCTGGTCGGCAACGGGCTGGCCAACCGACTCGACGGCGGCGAGGGCGCGAGCGACGATCTGCTGTTCGGCGGCGGCGGCGACGACGTGCTGGTCGGAGGCAACCGCGCCGCGGGCGGCCACAACCAGCTGTTCGGCGGCGACGGCAGCGACACGGTCGACTACAGCGGCGAGACCCTGCCCCTGACCGCCAGCCTGACGGGCCTCTATGGCTATGTCGGCGGCGTCGCCGGCGCCGACCTCTGCGACACCTACAATTCGATCGAGAACCTGACCGGCGGCTCGGCCAGCGACGTCCTGGTCGGCGACGCGGGCGCCAACGTCATCGAAGGCGGCGCCGTTGCGGACCAGCTCTATGGCCGCGGTGGCGCCGACACCTTCGTGTACGACGCCTGGGGCGACAGCAACGTCGTGACCGGCTACGACACGATCGTGGATTTCGTGACCGGCCTCGACAGGATCGACCTGCGGGCCTTCCACACCGATGTGTCGCACGTGTCGATCGTCTCGGGTCCGGCCGCGACCAAGCTGCTGATCGAGGCGACGCCGGGAACCTTCGTGGGCGCGACCGATCTGGCGATCTCCCTGATCGGGGTGAACGCGATTTCGGCCGCCGACATCCTGTTCTGAGGCCGGCCTACCCGGCCGGCGTCGCGGCCGCGCCGGCCTCGGCGCGCGCCAGCACGTCGCGCAGGTCCTGGATGTCGCGGAAGCGGATTTCCTGCTGCGGATAGGGGATTTCGACACCCGCCTCGTTGAGCGACTTCAGGATCGCGCGGTTGAGATGGTTGCGCGCCAGCAGGCCGTTGGCGACGTTGGCGAGGAAGACGCGCAACTCGAACTGCAAACCGCTGTCGGCCATCTGCTTGAACAGCACCACCGCGGCCGGCGTCGTCGCCACCCACGGACAGGACTTCGCCGCCGCCAGCAACAGGTCGGTCACCTGGTCGGGATCGGCGCCGTAGGCGACCGACACCGGCAGATCGATGCGGCCGACATTGTCGGCGTAGGTCCAGTTGGTGACGGCGGTCTGCAGGAACTCCGAATTGGGCACGATCACCGCGGCGCGCTGGAAGGTCTCGATCTCGGTGGCGCGCACGTTGATGCGGCGCACGATCCCCTCGTGCTTGCCGACCACCACCCAGTCGCCGACCTTCACGGGCCGCTCCAGCAGCATGATGATGCCGGAAATCGTGTTGTTGGCGATGCCCTGCAAGCCCAGGCCGATGCCGACCGAGAGGGCGCCCAGGATCAGCGCGAGGTTGGAGAAATCGATGCCGAGCGTGGTGATCGCCAGCAGGACCGCCACCAGCATGCCGACGTAGTTGATGCCGGCATCGATGGCGTGGCGGGCCGATTCGTTGACGTGGATCGAGGGCAGCAGCCGCTCGCGCACCAGCCGGCGGCCGAACCGCAGCGCGGTGACCGCGACCACGAACAGCACCACGGCGATGGCGATGTCGATCAGCGAGATCGTGTGCCCGCCGATCTTGAGGCCGGTCAGCAGCCGCCAGGTCCACAGGCCGATGTCGTCGATGTCGGCGCCCCAGACGGCCGGCACCAGGGCCGACAGCGCCACGACCAGCACGAGATCGAACAACATCAGCACCACGAGGCGGTCGTGCAGCGGCGCGTCGGCCTCCAGGCCCAGCGCGCCCCGCATCCAGCGTCCGGTGGGCGAGGTCGGCGAGGCCGCGGCGTCGAGCAGGTCGCGCACGACGGCGTGCAGGACGGCCGCGACCATCAGCGCGACCACGGTATGGACCAGCGCGCCATAGGCGTGGTCGGCGAGATTGGCGTAGCCGAGCAGGGCAGCACCCAGCACCACCGCGACGACCAGCCCGACGGCGAGCCGCGCCGCGGTCACGCCGCCGCCGCCGGCCAGGGCCGCGACCTGCGCCGCGGCGCCTTCGGCCGCGGCGGCGGGTGGACGCCGCCAGCAATCGATGCGCAGCACCGGCCAGGTGAACGCGCTTACGCCGATCGCGAAGGCGAGCGTCGCCAGTGCGTTGAGCGCCGGGCGCTGCGGCGACTCCGGCGACAGCAGCGCCTCGGCGAGGGAGAAGAATCCGTAGGCCCACGCCAGCCGCCGCAAGCGGTTGGACAGCAGCCCGGCGCTGGCGTCGGACAGGCCAACGATCCGCCAGCGCGGCCGGGTCGGCGCCAGCGCGGTTTCGCTCAGCCCGTGGACCAGCAGGGCGATGGCGGCGCCGGTGGCGGCGCTGACCAGCGCCTCCACGACGGCGGCCGGCGGTTCGCCCAGCCGGACGATCGCCAGCAGGAACAACAGCGCCAGCACCGGCACCGCGACCAGCCCCAACCCCTCGATCAGCGCCACCGACACCCGGTCGCGGTAGGCCGGCTCGGCGACCGCCTCGTCGCGCCCGAACCGGCGGCGCAGCCAGCGCACGCCGAACCAGAACCCGACGGTGAGCGCCGCGCCGGCCAGCGCCAGCACGGCACCACCGCCGCTCGCGACGCCCGACAGTGGCCCCTCGCGCAGCCACTGGCCCCACGCCACGCGCTGCTGCACCGCGAGGTCGCCGAACTCGAGGCCGGCGGCTCGCCACGTCGAGGGCAGGAACGGCGAGGGCATCTTGCGCAGCAAGGCGTTGAGGAACGACACGCCGCGCGCCCGACCGAGTTGCTGGATCAGCAGATCGGCGCGCGCCACCGCCAGCTCGGCCTGCTTGACGCGACCCTCGAGCACGCCCTTCTGGCCTTGCAGACGGGTGCGTTCGGCCTTCACGCCGTCGGGCTCGACGGCCGCGGGCGTCGCGTCCGGCTTGCGCTCCTCGCCGGGCTTGATCTCGGCCGGCTTCTGCTCCAGCGGCGCCAGCAATGCCAGCACCGGCTGCAATTCCTCGCGCGCCGCGGCCGCCGCGCCGCTGGCCTCGGCCCGCACCTCGAGCGCCTCGGCGCGCGCGGCGTCGATCTCCGACGTCACCAGGTTGGGCCGCGTGGCGAGTGCCGCCAGCCGGTCGAGCGTGCGCGACCATGCCGTCGACATCTGCCCGAACGGCCGCTCCTGGCCCTGGCCGGTGGCGACCTGGGCCGCGGCGACGCCGGCCAACAGGCAGAGCGCCAGGAGAACCGCCAGTCCGGCGGCGGCGGCGCGCCGGGGCGACGCCGGAAAGCTGTTCATCGTCATCCCGCCATGGTGCGCCGCCGCGTCGAAACCGACAACAGCGGCGTGGCGAACGCCGGGTCAGCCGGTGCGACGCAACGTCCAGGCGTTGAGCACGACGGCGACGCTGGAGAACGCCATGGCGGCACCCGCCAGCGCCGGCGGCAGGATGCCGGCCACCGCCAGCGGCAGCGCCACGACGTTGTAGGCGAACGCCCAACCCAGATTCTGCGCGATGTTGCGGTGGATGGCGCGCGCCAGATCGAACGCCAGCGGTACCAGGGCGGGATCGTCGCGCAGCAGGGCGATGTCGGCGGCGCCCAGCGTCAGGTCGCTGCCGCCGCCCATCGCGATGCCGACATCCGCCGTCGCCAGCGCCGGGGCGTCGTTGATCCCGTCGCCGACCATGACGACGGACCGGCCCGCCGCCTTCATCTCGCCCAACGCCACGATCTTGCCCTCGGGCGTGCGGCCGCCGGCCACGTCGACGATCCCCAGCGCCGCGCCGACCGCCGCCGCGGTCGGCTGGGCGTCGCCGCTCAGCAACCGCACCGACAGGCCACGGTCCAGCAACGTCCGCACCGCGTCGCGCGCCGTCGGGCGCGGCGCGTCGGTCAACACGAGGGCGCCCAGCAAGGTGGCGTCGGCGGCAACGCAAACGACGGTGGCGCCAGCCCCTCGCGCCGCCTCCATGTCCGCGTCGAGCGCGCGCGTGT
>CAMDVZ010000038.1 GCA_945878895.1 Caenispirillum bisanense
GCCCGCCAGGATCAGTTTCGGCCGGTGCTGGCGCGCCAGCGCCTCCATCTGCTCGTAGTCGATCTGCTGGGTGTCGGCTTTCACGCCGTAGGCAATCGGCTTGAACCACTTGCCCGACTGGTTCGCGGGCGACCCGTGGGTGAGATGGCCGCCCTCGTTGAGCGACATGCCGAGGAAGGTGTCGCCCGGCTGCAGCAGCGCGAAAAACACCGCCTGGTTGGCCTGGGCGCCGGAATGCGGCTGGACGTTGGCGAAGGAGCAGTCGAACAGCCGGCAGGCGCGCTCGATCGCCAGCACCTCGGCCTTGTCGACCTCGTGGCAGCCGCCGTAGTAGCGGCGGCCGGGATAGCCCTCGGCGTACTTGTTGGTCAGCACCGAACCCTGTGCTTCGAGCACCGCGCGCGAGACGATGTTCTCGGACGCGATCAGCTCGATCCAGTCCTTCTGGCGCTCAAGTTCGGCGTCGACCGCCGCTTTCAGCTCGGGATCCGCCTCGGCCAGCGTAGCCGAGAAAAACCGGTTGCCGTTGACCGCCGCGGTGGCGTGGGAGGTGCTCATGGGTCTCGTACCTTCGGTCGGAATCGGGTTACCGGCCCAGCTTGGCGACGCGGGCGCCGTGACGCCCGCCTTCGAACGGCGTTTCCAGGAAGACCTTGACGCATTCCTTCGCCACCTCGGGTCCGATCAGTCTCGAACCGAGCGCGATGACGTTGGCGTCGTTGTGTTGGCGCGTCAGACGCGCGCTGGTGACATCGTGAACCACGGCGGCCCGCACCGCTGGCTCGCGGTTGGCGGCGATCGAGATGCCTATACCCGTCCCACAAACAACGATACCGCGCCCGGCCCGGCCGTCGCGAATCTCGGCCGCGAGCGCGTGTCCGTAGTCCGGATAGTCGACCGACTCCGTTGAATCGGTGCCCAGATCGAGCACGTCGCGGCCGTCCAGCCGCAACTCCGACTTGAGAAGTTCCTTCAGGTCGAAGCCGGCGTGGTCGGCGGCCATCGCTATGGTTAGGGTCGACATCGACCTCGGATACCCAATATCTGTCGCGTGAGAGCGACGGATACCATATCTCGCCCGTCGCCGCCAACCAGCCACTAGCGGTTGCTCGCGTATCGGAGACTGTCTAGCAACCCGTTGAAAACAAAAAGAAAGCCGCCCGGCACGAGGCCGGGCGGCTTCCTCGGACGCCTTGCGTCGCCTTACTTGACCGTCGGGAACGACTTGCCGTCCTTCCAGACGTAGATGTCGTAGACGGGGTTCTTGATGTCGCCCTTGGCGTCGAACGCCAGCGGCCCGACGGCGGAGTCGAAGGATCCGGCGCGCAGCGCGGCCGCGACGGCGACGGCATCGATCGACTTCGCCTTGTTGGCGGCGTCGGCCCACACCTTGACGGCGGCGTAGCTGAACAGCGTGTAGCCTTCCGGGTTGTACTTCGCGGCCTGGAACTTCTGCACGAGGGCAGCGTTCTTGGGGTCGCTTTCCGGCTTGGGCGGGAACGACATCAGCACGCCGTTGGTGGCGGCACCGCCGATCTGGGCGAACTCGGCGGTTTCCAGCGAGTCGAAGCCGACCATCTGGGCCGCGAGGCCCTGCTCGCGCGACTGCTTGATGATCAGCGCGCCGGCGGTGTGATAGCCGCCCAGCACGATGATGTGGATGCCGGCCTGCTTCATCTTGTTGATGATGGCCGTGAAGTCCTTGTCGGTGTCGGTGTAGGCCTCGTACATGACCTCGCGCAGACCACCCTTGTTGATGGCCTTCTTGGTCTCGTCGGCCACGCCTTTGCCGTAGGGCGACTTGTCGTGGAGGATCGCGACCTTCTTGTCGCGATGGAACTTGAGCAGATAGGTGCCGACCGTCAGGCCCTGCACGTCGTCCCGGCCACAGGTGCGGAAGACGGTGCGGTTGGCTTCGGTGGCGGCTTCCTCGGTGAGACGCGGATTGGTCGAGGCCGGCGTGATCTGCAGAACCTTGCCTTCCTTCTAGATCTTGGAGGCCGGGATCGAGGAGCCGGAGCAGAAATGGCCGGCCACGAAGGCGACCTTGTCCGACACCATCTTGTTGGCGACCGCGGTCGCTTGCTTGGGATCGCAGGCGTCGTCGCCGATGGTCAGTTCGAGCTTCTGGCCGTTGACGCCGCCGGCGGCGTTGATCTCGGCCACGGCCATCGCGGCGCCGCGCCTGAGGTGCTCGCCGAACGCCGCGTACTGGCCGGTCATCGGGCCGGCGGTGCCGATCTTGATCTGCGCGAAGGCGGTGCCGGCGCCCAGCGCCAGCGCGATGGCCGTCGCGGTGCCGAGAATGACGAATTTACGCATGGTAGATCTCCTCTCCCTGTCCGGGTCGCCCCGGCCCTCTGCCCTCGCGGGCGTTGCCGCGAAGCTTAGTGCGCGAATCCCCGCGCGCCAAGCGTGGGCGCGGTCCGCGTCAGGAAACTTTGTCCCGCCAGCCGAACGGGCCCGAGCGCTCGTACAGCCATGGATACTGCGCCACCATCATGGCGGCCCGCGTGGCGCGGAAGATCGCGCCGGCGCACGCCGCCAGCAGCAGCCACGCCAATGCGAATCCAGGCACCGCCCAGAGATCGCCCTGGCCCAGCGCGTAATCGAAAAACCGGTGCCCGGCGGCCAGCAGGCCGGCATAGGGCAGAATCTGCCACCATGGAGCCCAGGTCGAGGCAAGGCCACGGCCGGTCGCCAACGCCGCGGGCAATCCCAGCAACAGGAAACTCAGCATCCACGTGAACGGGGCGTTGCCGAGCCAAGGCAGGAATTCGTCCATCGTCGCCTCAATGACCGCCCAGATAGGCGGCGCGGACCTGTGGGTCCGCCAGCAATTCCGCGCCCGTGCCGGTCAGGCGGATGTGGCCGTTGACGAGCACGTAGCCGCGGTCGGCCAGACGCAGCGCGCCGAACGCGTTCTGCTCGACGAGAAAGACCGTCGTGCCTTCGTCGCGGGCGATCAGGCGGATCGTCTCGAAGATCTGGCGCACGATCAGCGGCGCCAGCCCCAGCGAGGGTTCGTCGAGCAACAGCATCTTCGGCCGGCTCATCAGCGCGCGGCCGATTGCCAGCATCTGCTGTTCGCCGCCCGACAGCGTGCCGCCGCGCTGGTCGCGACGTTCCTTCAGCCGCGGGAACAGGCCGAACACGCGCTCGATGTCGGCCGCGAACCACGCCGGATCGGCGAAGGTGGCGCCCATCTGGAGGTTCTCGAACACCGTCATGCGCGGAAATATCCGGCGCCCCTCCGGTACCTGGGCGATCCCCCGGCGCGCGATCTCGTCGGTGCGCAGTCGCGAAATCTCCTCGCCCTCGAACGCGATGCGCCCGGCACGCGCGCGCGGCGATCCGCAGACCGTCATCAGCAGCGTCGACTTTCCCGCCCCGTTGGCGCCGATCAGCGCGACGATCTCGCCCCTGTTCACCTCCAGCGAGACCCCGTGCAACGCCTGGATCGCGCCGTAGAAGGTCTCGACGCCGGCGACCAACAGCAACGGCTCAGCCATGCGCGGCCTCCGGTGCTTCCTCGTCGCCGAGATAGGCGCGGATGACGGCCGGATTCGCGCGCACCTCGGCGGGCGTGCCATCGGCGATCTTGCGTCCGTAGTCGAGCACGACCACGCGGTCGGAGATCGACATCACGACGCTCATGTCGTGTTCGATCAGCAGGATCCCGACACGGTCCTGGTCGCGGATCGAGATCAGCAACTCGTTCAGTTCGGCCGATTCGGGCGGATTGAGGCCGGCGGCCGGTTCGTCCAGGCACAACAGCGCCGGGCCGGTACACATCGCGCGCGCGATTTCCAGGCGCCGCTGGCTGCCGTAGGGCAATTCGCCGGCCGGACGATCGGCCTGCCCGATCAATTTGACCCGCTCCAGCCAGGCGCGCGCGCGCTCGACCGCGCCTCTCTCCGCCCGGCCGTAGGCACCGATGCCAAGGACCCCCAGCAACGTGTAGCCGGACGCCCGCATCAGGGCATTGTGCTGTGCCACCAGCAGGTTTTCGAGCACCGTCATGCCGGCGAACAGGCGGATGTTCTGGAACGTGCGCGCGACGCGGGCACGCGCGGCGATGCGGAACCCCACCATGCGTTCCAGCAGATACTCGCGGTCGCCACCACGCAACGTCAATCTGCCCTCGGTCGGCCGGTAGAAGCCGGTGATGCAGTTGAAGACCGTGGTCTTGCCGGCGCCGTTGGGGCCGATGATCGCGGTGATCTGGCCGGGAAAGGCGGTGAAGGAAACGTCGTCGACGGCGGTCAGGCCGCCGAACCGCATCGTCAGGTGTTCGACCTCGATCAGCGGCGTCACGGCCCGCCCCCGGTTTCGAGGCGGATGGTCGGCTCGCGCCGCGAGATCAGGCCGCGCGGCTTGAAGACCATGATCAGGACCATCGCAACGCCGAACACCAGCATGCGGTAGAGGCCGAGATCGCGGAACCACTCTGGCAGGCCGATCAGGATGATCGAGGCCAGCACGACGCCGACCTGGCTGCCCATGCCACCCAGCACGACGATGGCGAGGATGATCGCCGACTCGATGAAGACGAAGCTCTCGGGACTGACGAAGCGCTGCTTGGCGGCGAAGAAGGTGCCGGCGAAGCCCGCGAACATGGCGCCGATGGCGAACGCCGTCAGCTTCGTGTTGGTGGGGTTGATGCCCAGCGCCTGGCAGGCGACCTCGTCCTCGCGCAGGGCTTCCCACGCCCGACCGACCGGCAGGCGCCGCAGCCGGTGGGTGACGAAATTCGTCAGCAGCGCCAGCGCCAGCACGACGAAATAGAGGAAGATCAGCCGGTGATTGGCGGAGAACGGAATCTCCATCCACTCGTGGAAGGTCTGCCCCCCTGCCGGCGCGTTCTCCGCGAACACCCGCCCGAACAGGGTGGCACTCGGAATGCCACCGATTCCGGCCGGCCCCTGGGTGAAATCCGTCCAGTTCAGGAGCACGATCCGGATGATCTCGCCGAACCCCAGCGTCACGATGGCGAGGTAGTCGCCACGCAGGCGCAGCACCGGAAAGCCCAACACCACGCCGAAGGTCGCCGCCAGCATGCCCGCCACCGGCAGGCACATCCAGAAACTCCAGCCATGCTGCGTCGAGAGCATGGCGTAGGCGTAGGCGCCGACGGCGTAGAAGGCGACGTAGCCGAGGTCGAGCAGGCCCGCGAGTCCAACGACAATGTTGAGGCCCCAGCCCAGCATCACGTAGGTCAGGATCAGGATGCCGAGATCCATCACCTTCTGGTCGGCGAAGGGCATGAACGGCAGAACGACCGCGACGCCGAGCAACGCCGCCCCGAACCACGGAAAGACGCGCGTTCCCAACACGTCGGAAGCCGCCGACAGTGCCGCGATCCGGCCACCACCCGCACTGGTGCCGCGCACCGAAGTCCACGTCCCCGCCACCAGCAACGCCACGCCCGCCAGGCCCGAGACCGTGCGAAGGAACGCCGAGGGCAGCGGCGCCAGCAGGGCAATCGCGAGCAGTCCCGCTCCCAGCAACAAGGTCACGACCGACGTGCCGCCGCGCGCGCAGGACAGCGCGAAGCGACCGGCAAAAATCACGCCGCAGGCGATGGCGAGATCGACGAACTGGTATTCGAAGCCCAGCCCCTTGCCGAAATCGGCGGTGCGGAAGCCGACGATGAACAGGCCGAGCGCGCCCGCCACCAGGGCGGTGACCAGCGCGTCCTTGAAAGCCGCCGGCCAGTCAAGCACGCCCGTCGAGGAGCCGGAAATCGCGAGGCTCACGTCAGACCTTCTCGAGTTCGGGCCGGCCGAGCAGCCCGGTCGGCCGGAAGATCAACACCAGGACCAGAACCCCGAACGCCGCGACGTCCTTGTACTCGCTGGAGAAATAGGCGGCCCAGAAGACCTCGATCAGCCCGATCAGCAAACCGCCCAGGATGGCGCCCGGCAACGAGCCGATGCCGCCCAGCACCGCGGCCGTGAAGGCCTTGATGCCGGCGAGAAAGCCGACGAAGAAGTCGATCACGCCATAGTACATCATGAACATCATGCCCGCGACGGCGGCCAGCGCGGCGCCCATCATGAAGGTGAGCGAGATCGTGCGGTCGACGTTGACGCCCAGCAGCGACGCCATCTTCATGTCCTGCTCGCAGGCGCGTTGCTGGCGGCCCAGCGCCGTGCGGCCGATCACCAGCGTGAAGCCAGCCATCAGCGCCACGGTCAGCACCACGATGACGATCTGCAGCCAGCTGACCCGGACGTCGAAGCCGTTGGCGCTATAAAGCGTGAAGCCGCCCTGGACGAGCGAGGTGTGCGGCTTGGGCCGCGCGCCTTGCGCCAGCTGGACGTAGTTCTGCAAGGCAATCGAGACCCCGATGGCCGAAATCAGCGGCGCCAGGCGGAACGAGCCCCGCAACGGCCGGTAGGCAACCCGCTCGATGGTCCAGCCGAACACCGCCGTAAAGGCCATCGCCAGCAGCAGCACCAGCACGACGGCCAGAGGCGCCGAGCTAATTCCCAGCATCGCGCAGAGCAGAAAGCCGATCAGCGACATGAAGCCGCCGATCATGAACACGTCGCCATGGGCGAAATTGATCATGCCGATGATGCCGTAGACCATCGTGTAGCCGATCGCGATCAGGCCGTAGATCGAGCCCAGCGTGACGGCGTTGATCAATTGCTGAAGAAAATACTCCATGCGCCCCCGAATGGCCCGGCACGACTGCGCCGGCCTCGCGTTTCCCGATCCATTGGTCCGCCGGCCTTCCGACGAACGCCCGTCATTAAGCCGGACCGGCGATGGCCGGGCAAGCGTCTCGATACAATGACGCCGCCAAGGTCAGCTCTTCGGCAGCAGCTTGTTCAGCTGGTCCGCGATCAGCCACGTCCCGAAGCCCCAGAAGGCGTAGACCACCGGCACCAAGAAGACGATCGGCATCCGGAAGCCATTGCCGAGTGGCTGGCCCTTCAGCGGCGCGGCGACGAACCAGCTGACCAGCACCGGCACGGTTGCGAAGAACACGATCCAGCCGAGCATGCCGCGCCACGGCGCCGGCAATTTCGCAATCAGGAAGGCGCCAGCCACGCCCCACAAGCCACCCCAGAACATGTTGGAGAGCAGCAACGGCACGCCCAGTGGCTTGGTCGGGATCATCGACCACGCCGTGGTCCTGCTGCCGAGGGCCTGCGCCACCGTCCAGAAACCGCCCTGGTGGAAGATCAGGATAGCGATCGCCGCGGCGATGAATCCGATCAGGGCAATCCGTACGGGCGACGTGCCCGCCATGCTGCTCGTGGCCATGCGTTCCTCCCCTGCGCCGGCGTCGAAGCCGGTCACCGCAGCTTCCACGGGTTTCGGCCCCCTGACCAGTCTGTTTTCCCGATCCGTCCGGCCTGTCGCCCCGGAACGGCGTCTGTTATAGGGCCGCCGACTTCGAGGATTTACCGGGAGATCGACCAATGGCATCGGCCAACCCCAAGGGCATCGCCGCCGACGCGGCCCCGTTCAACTGGCAGGATCCCTTTTTCCTCGACGAGCAGCTGAACGAGGATGAACGCGCCATCCGCGACGTCGCGCGGGCCTACTGCCAGGACAAGCTGATGCCGCGCATCGTCTCGGCCAACCGGCACGAGCGGTTCGATCGCGAGATCATGAACGAGTTCGGCGCGCTGGGTCTGCTCGGCAGCACGCTGCCCGAGAAATACGGCTGCGCCGGCACCAACTACACGACCTACGGCCTGATCGCGCGCGAGGTCGAGGCGGTCGACAGCGGCTATCGCTCCGCGATGAGCGTCCAGAGCTCGCTGGTGATGCATCCCATTTATGCCTACGGCAGCGAAGAACAGCGGATGAAATATCTGCCGAAGCTCGCCAGCGGCGAATGGGTGGGCTGCTTCGGCCTGACCGAGCCCGATCACGGCTCCGACCCCGGCAGCATGATCACGCGCGCCACCAGGGTCTCCGGCGGCTACAAGCTGAACGGCGCCAAGATGTGGATCACGAACAGCCCGATCGCCGACGTGGCGGTGGTCTGGGCCAAGAACGACGAGGGCGTCATCCGCGGCTTCATCCTCGAGCGCGGCATGAAGGGTTTCGAGACGCCGAAAATCGAGGGCAAGTTCAGCCTGCGCGCCTCGGTCACCGGCGGCATCATGCTGAGCGACGTGTTCGTGCCCGAGGAAAATCTGCTGCCCAACGTGACCGGACTCGGCGGCCCGTTCGGCTGCCTCAACAACGCCCGCTACGGCATCGCGTGGGGGGCCATGGGCGCGGCCGAATTCTGCTGGAACCGGGCGCGCGAATACACCGTCGAGCGCAAGCAGTTCGGCCGGCCTCTGGCGGCCAACCAGCTGATCCAGAAAAAGCTTGCCGACATGCAGACCGAGATTGCGCTGGGGCTTCAGGCGTGTCTGCGCGTCGGTCGCCTGAAGGACGAAGGCCGCGCCCAACCGGAGATGATCTCCCTGATCAAGCGCAACAATTGCGGCAAGGCGCTCGACATCGTCCGCCAGGCCCGCGACATGCATGGCGGCAACGGCGTGTCCGACGAATACCACGTGATCCGCCACGTCATGAACCTGGAAGCCGTCAACACCTACGAAGGCACCCACGACGTCCACGCCCTGATCCTCGGCCGGGCGATCACCGGCATCCAGGCCTTCACGGGGCGGTAGGCGCAGGCGGATCGACGGGCGCCGCTCTCCGATGTCGTTCGCCGATCTGCCGCCGCTTCTCGACCTGATCCTGATCGTCGGCGGCAGTCTGGCGGCGGGGTTCGTCAGCGGCCTGTCGGGTTTCGGCGTCGCCCTGGTGTCGCTGGGCGTCTGGCTGCACGTAATGCCGCCCGCCACGGCGGGCACCCTCTCGATGGGAACGTCCGTCCTCATTCACGTCCAGACCTTCCGGCGCGTCTGGCGCGAGGCGGACTGGTCGCTGCTGTGGCCCTTCCTCGTTCCGGGACTGATCGCTACCCCGCTCGGTGTCGCCCTGATGGGCTATCTTGCGCCGGGACCGCTCAAGCTCGGTCTTGGCCTTTTCCTGCTCGGCTATTGCGCCCTCATGGTCGCCATGCGCGGTGCCCTCGCGCTCCATCGGGGCGGCCGGTTCGCCGACGGCGTGGTGGGCGCGATCGGCGGCGTTCTGGGCGGCATGGTCGGACTGTCGGGCGCCCTGACGGCGGTCTGGGTGCAACTGCGGGGCTGGCCCAAGCCGGTCCAGCGCGGCGTCAACCAGTTCTTCAACTTCGCGGTCCTGACGCTGGCGATCCTGATCAAGGGCACGTCGGGCGACCTCGACCGGGGTTTCTTCTGGCTGCTCCTGCTGTGCGCGCCCGGCACCATCGCCGGCGCGTGGCTCGGCATGCGCGCCTACGGCAAGGTCGACGACCGGCAGTTCCGCTGGATCATCGTCGGACTACTGGCGCTGTCCGGCGCGGCGCTCGTCGGCTCGCATTTCGCGCGCTGATCGGCTCGCCGATCACGCCGCCAGCCAGCGTTTGCAACCGGTCGCTTCGAGGACGGCGTCGAGGCCGGGCGCGTCCCTGGCGGCGGCGTACTTGCGCCGGATCTCCGCCAGCGACCGGGCATGGTATTTCTGTGGCTGCTGGTCGAACGGTTTGCCCTCGAGCGTCACCGTGAACGTGTCCTTGCCCGCCGCGAGGGCCGCGGTGTTCGCGGTCGACCACGGCAGGAACAGGCCGGCCACTTCCGTTTCGAGCAGATGCGCGATGCCGGGCCGGAGCGAGGTCCAGCTGTCCCAGTCGCCCTCGATCTTCGGATCGAGCATGCGCGCGATCCAGCGCCAGACGTTCGGATACAGCTCGTCGATCAGCGCCCTGGGCGTCGGGTCGGTCCAGGCTTCGTAGAGCTGCCCCCAGAGGCCGAAATCGGCCAGCGACGGGCGGTCCCCGAACAGGTATCGCCGCAGTCCGAACTGCAGTTCGAGCGCGTCGAGCAAGCGGCGCATCGAGGCATCGACCAGATCCCACGTCCCGTCGTGGACGCCGACGAAGGCCAGGCGCGGCACCATGCGCTCCTCGACAGCGATCGCCGCGACCGCCCGCCCCGCGTCGTCGCCGTCGGGCACCATCCGTTCGGCGATCCGGGCAGCCGCGGATTTCGCGTCCGCGGCGTTGCGCCAGCGGTTGCCGAACATCTGCTTGTTGCCCCATTCGTCGGCGTATTCCTCGATCAGCTCCGACAGGAAGCGCAACATCGGATCGGCGGGGTGGATCGAAGGCTCGGGCTGCCCGGCCTCAAGCCGCTCGATAATCGGCGTCGAGTCCTGGAGGACCTGCCCGTCGGGCATCGCCAGCAGCGGAATCAGCGGCAGCTTGGCGTGCTTGCGGAATTCCGCGTCGTTGCCGGGGCCGCGCGCGATCCATTCGTGCGGAATGCCCTTGAAGCGCAGATAGGATCGCACCTTCACCGAATAGGGCGACAGCTCGGAGCCGAACAGGCGGCAGGGCGTGGTTTGGGTCATCGAAACATCCATGAAGTGGGCGGCCACCGCGACCGCGGTTACAGCCAGCGTCGGCGCCGCATCCACCAGAACAGCCCGCCGACGACAACCGCCACCAGCGACCAGAAATAGACGTAGCCATATCGCCATTTGAGTTCGGGCATGTTGCCCGCCTCGGTCGAGAAATTCATGCCGTAGACGCCGGCAAGAAAGCTGAGCGGCATGAAGAACACCGTGATGATCGCCAGCGCCTTCATCACCTCGTTGGTGCGGTTGGAGGTATCCATCAGATACAGGTCTATCGCGCCGCTGGTCATTTCCCGGTAGCTCTCGACCAGCTCCAGCACCGCGGCGGCGTGGTCGTGGACGTCGCGCATGTAGGTGCGCGTGTCGTCGGTGATGTGCGGAACCTCGGGGCGCATCAGCGCCAGCACCGTCTCGCGCTCCGCCCACTGCACGCGGTGCAGCGCCACCAGGGTGCGGCGCAGGCCATGGATGCGCTTGAGGGTCGCCCGCGAAGGCTTGCCCAGCACCTCCTCCTCGACGTCCTCGACGGCGTCCGCGAGGCGCGCCAGCAGCGGGAACTTGCGGTCGACCACGACGTCGGCCAGCGCGTAGACGAGATAGTCGATGTTGTTCTGGCGCAGCCGCGAGTTCGGTTGCTGAAGGCGGTCGCGCACCGGCCGGAAGATGTCTTCCTCGTGGTCGTGGAAGGAAATCACGTAGTCGACGCCGAAGAAGATGCTGACCTGGCGGACCTTGAGCTCGTCGTCGACATAGACGGGGTCGTTGAGGACGAGGAATCCCTGGCGATCGGACGCATCCTGGTCGTAGATGTCGAGCTTCGCCCTCGATGTCGCGTGGAACACGTCCTCCAGCGTCAGCGGATGGAGGGCGAAGGCCTCGCCGAGATATTCCAGCATCTCGGCGCTGGCGTGTCCCGCGACGTCGATCCAGGTGATGCCCGGCGCCGTCAGGTGCTTGCTGCAATCGTCGATCTCGACTTCGCGGAAAATCTCGATCGACCGGGGCGAGTATTCCACCAGCGTGAAATGCAGCGCCTCGCGGCCGACGATTGTCCGGCCGGCGAGGGTGCCCGGCGCCGTGCCCGGCGTCGTGTGCCGTACCGCCAGTCCATCCATGTCGCGTCCCCCGCTCCGCCGCCCCGGCTCCGTGGGCCGGATGCGGACGGTATGCAGTGTCGAGTCTACCGACCCGTGACGGTCTCCGGCGGAATTCCGCTCAGAAGTCGACTTCGGCCATCCGCTTCACTTCGGGCGGCTTGGCCATGTACTCGCCGAGCTTGCGGCCGAGTTCCTTGAAATGCGGCGCCGCCCGATGGGCCGCCAGAGCCGCCTCGTCGTCGTAGCGTTCGAGGAACACGTACACGGTCGCGTCCTCGGTCCGGTGCAGGGCATAGAGCTTGTTGCCGGGCTCGTTGGCACGCACGGCCGCGGCGAGCTTGCCCACCGTCGCTTCGAAATCGGCATTGGTGCCGGGCTTGATGGTCAGGGTCGCGATAACGCCGATCATGTCGGTTCCTCCTTCGTTGTCTTCGAACTCGTGCGGTTGGTCAGGTTCCCGCGGGCCGCGTCGTCGTTTCCAGCCCGCCGGCATAGAAGCGATTGTAGGTCGGCGTGACAATCATGTCGTTGATGCAAACCCGCGCCGGCATGGTCGCCACGAACAGGATCGCGCGACCGAGATCGTCCTCCTGGAGCATGCGGTCGAGTTCCAGTTGTGGCGGCTTGACCGGACGGCGGTCCATGATCGGCGTGGCTGCCTCGCCCGGCGCGATGCAGCAGGCGCGGATGCCGTTCTTGCCTTCCTCGGCGTTGATCGATTCGGTGAGCGCCGAAGCCCCGAACTTCGAGGCCGTGTAGGACGGTCCGCCCAGCGGCGAGACGTGTTTGCCGAGCCAGCTCGACACGTTGATTATCGTGCCCTCGCCGCGTTCGCGCATCGAGGCCATCACGGCGTGGCAGCAATAGAACGTGCCGTTCAGGTTGATGTCGACGACCTCGCTCCAGCCGGAGACCTCGACCTGCGCCCACGACCGGCGCGGAATGTTGAGACCGGCCGAATTGACGAGGATGTCGACCTTGCCGTGCCTGGTCAGGATCGACGCGGCCAACGTCGCCACGGCGGCCTGGTCGGCCACGTCGAGTCGGCCCAGCTCGCAGGAGCCACCGGCCGCCACGATCAGCCGCTCGGTTTCGCGCAACGTCGTTTCCGTCCGGCTCGACAGCACGACATGCGCGCCCTCGCCCGCCAGCGCGATGGCACCCGCCCGTCCGATTCCGGTGCCCGCGCCCGTGACCCAGGCGATCCTGCCGTCCAGCTGTCCCATCGCCGTCGCTCCCCTTGCCGCCGCTTCAGGCCGCCGCGACGGGGCGCTTGCGGATCAGGTATTTGTGCTCGCCATCCATTACCAGATCGCCAGCATCGTTGTGGATCGTCAGCTTGCAGGTAACGACACCCGTCGTGCGGCCGGGCTTCAGCTCGACTATCTCCAGCATCGGATAGAGTGTGTCCCCGACATAGACCGGCTTCAGGAACCGCGAGGACTGCTCGATGAAGCCGATCATCGAATCGCCCATCACGTGCGGGAAGATGCCGCCGCCGGCCGCCCCCTGGGCCACGACCTGGAGGCCATGCGCCAGCATGTCGCGGTGCCCTCGGGCCTGGCAGTAGACCCGGTCGTAGTGGATCGGATGATTGTCGCCACTGGCCAGCTGGAAGGCCGAGAACAGCGCCTCCGTCTGGGTGCGGGAGTTGATGTAGAATTTCTGCCCGATCTTCAGGTCTTCCAGATAGCTGGGTGGTCCGAAGCTGTGGTTCTTCGGATCGAAACGTTCGCCCGCTTGCGCCTTTTCCGACATACTCGTCTCCGGCCAGAATGCTCCCGACAACCGGTCGCGAGCCTAGGGAAGGAACACCATGCGCGCCATGCAAATCGTCGAATTCGGCAAGCCGCTGAAGCTCAACGAGTACGACACGCCGACCCCGACCGGCACCCAGGTGCTGGTGCGTGTCCTCTCCAGCGGCGTCTGCCACTCCGACCTGCACATCTGGGACGGCTACTTCGACGTCGGCGGCGGCCAGAAGCTCGACATGGCCTCGCGCGGCATGAAGCTGCCCTTCACGCTGGGCCACGAGATCGCCGGCGAAGTCGTCGCCGTGGGTCCCGATGTCGCCGGCGTGACCGTCGGCCAGCGCTACGTCGTCTTCCCGTGGATCGGCTGCGGGACCTGCGCGGCCTGTCAGGCCGGCGACGAACTTCTTTGCCCGGCCCCCCAGACGCTCGGCACCCGCCGCGACGGCGGCTACGCCACCCATGTCGTGGTGCCGCACGCGAAGTACCTCGTCGACCACGGCAACACGCCGATCGACCTCGCCTGCACCTACGCCTGCTCGGGCCTCACCGCCTACAGCGCCATCCGCAAGACCGAAACGGTACGCAATCGCAAGCGCATCATGCTGGTCGGCGCCGGCGGCGTCGGTCTGGCGGGCCTCGAGATCGCCCGCACCATCTTCGACGGCGAGATCATCGTCGCCGACATCGACGACAAGAAGCTGGAGGCCGCCAAGGCGCACGGCGCCCACCACGTCGTCAATCCGCGCGCCGAGGGCGCGCTGGCGAAACTGCAGCAGGATACCGGCGGCGGCGTCTGCGCGGCGGTCGATTTCGTGGGCGCCGCAGCCTCGTTCCGCTTCGCCTTCGACGGCGTGCGGCGCGGCGGCAAGGTGGTGATCGTGGGCCTGTTCGGCGGCGACGCGCCCTTCGCGCCGATCTCCATGCCCTTCAAGATGGCCGCGATCGAGGGCTCCTACGTCGGCAATCTGGACGAGATGCACGAGCTGATGGCGCTGGTCCGCAACGGCCGCGTCCAGGCCCTGCCCTACTCGACCCGCCCGCTCGAGGCCGCCTACGACGTGCTGGAAGAACTGAAGGCCGGCAAGGTGCTCGGCCGCGTCGTGCTGACGCCCTGAGCCGAGCCGACCGGGACCGGGACCGGGGCCGCCTCCGTGGCGGCCCCGGCATCGGCTATTTCGCGAGGCCCGCTTTCACCAGCAGTGGCTTCACGGTGACGAAGTATTTTTCCGCGAAGGCCCGGTATTCGGCCGGGCTCTTGTACCAGACGCCCTGGACGAAGCGCGCCATCAGCTCGTCGTGGGCCGGATCGGCCATCGCCTCCTTGAAAGCATCGTGCAGGGTCTGCACGACGTTGGCCGGCAGGTCCCGGTGGCCGACGAGACCGTAGGGACTCTGGCCGACCACGTCGATGCCGCGCTCGCGCAAGGTCGGCCGGTCGGCGTATTTCGGGATCCGCTTTTCCGTCGCCGTGGCGAGAATCCGGCATTGGCCGGCATCCACGAACGACGCCCACTGCGAGGCGTCGGCGAGAAAATGGACCTGGTCCGACATCAGCGCCTGCATCCACTCGGCGCCGCCCTTGTAGGGCACGTGGGTGAATTTCGCGCCGGTCGATTGCTCGATCTCGATCATCATCAACTGACCGGTGCCGCCGATGCCGCTGGTGCCGTAGTTGTACTTCTCCGGCTCCTTCTTGCCCGCCGCGATCAGCTCCTCGATCGTCTGCCACGGCGCGTTCGACCGCACCACGATGCCCAACGTGTAGGCGGACAGGCCGATGATGTAGGAGAAGTCCTTGAGCGGATGCCACGCGGTCTGCTGGTAGTGCGGATAGCGCAGGCTGTTGATGCTCATGCAGGCGATGGTGTGACCGTCGGGCTTGGCGTTGACCATCGCCGCCGGCGCCAGCGTGCCGGCCGCGCCCGCCTTGACGTCGACCAGCACCTGCTGGCCGAGGATTTTCGTGACCCGGTCGGCGAGAAACCGCAGATGCACGTCGGTATAACCGCCCGCCGCGAAGGGGTTGTAGACGGTGATCGGCCGGTCCGGCTTCCAGCGTGTCTGCGCGCGCGCCACCACGGGCATGGCGAGGCCCGATGCGAGTGCCAGCGTGGTGGCGCGGCGCCGGCCGATCGGGCGCGCGATTTTCGGGTTCGTCACGAATTCTCTCCTCGTCGATGATTGGTCGTCGCGCCGCTCAGGCAATCTTCGCCTTGCGGCCAAGTCCGTCGTACAGATCGAGCATCCGCTCGCGCCACTCATGCACCGGATCGTCGCTCGCCAGCAACTCGAACGGACTGGCGCAGCGCGCCCACATGAAGGCGCCCATCAGGATGTAGTCCGGATAGGCCGGCGCCTCGCCCGACAGGAACGCCTGCTCGCGAAGGGTCCGCCGCGCCGGTTCCAGCACGGCGCGGAACGCCGGCAATCCCTTCTCTCGCGCGGCACTCTGGAAGCCCGCGAAGTCGGTCGTGCCCAGCCGTTTGCCGCGGGACTCCGCGAAGTAGGCCTGGTCCTCCGGTCGTACCCGCGCGTAGAGGTCGCCGATGACCAGCGGAAACAGCGCGCCGTGGACGGTCGTGTCGCCCCAGCCGTTGACGAAGCGCGCGTAGGCTTTCGCCATGTCGCTCTCGAACAGCGGCTTGTCGGGATGGGCGCGGTCGAGATGCTCGGCAATCGCCCAGCTGTCCTTCACGGCGGTGTCGCCGTCCCTGATCACCGGCACGGTCTGGGAGGCCGCGAAGGCGAGCTTGTCCTTCTCGGTGAAGCCGGTCGGCACCTCGGTCCAGGCCAGGCCCTTGTGCGAGAGCGCGAACTTAGTCCGCCAGCAGAACGGGCTGGGGCGGCGGTCGCCCTGGAAGGCAAGATCGTAGAGCGTGATCATGGCGTGGGCTCCGGAATCGGAATGGGAAGCTCGTCTCGATTTCGCGCGCTCGCCGGGTCGCAAACGGCGGAAGCCGGCCGCTACTTCCCGTCGATCATCCTGACGATCGAGGAGAAATCGAGCGCCGCGTCGCCGCGGTTGACCAGCATGTTGTAGAGCTGGGCGGCTTCGGCACCCAGCGGCGTCGAGGCGCCGGTGGCGCGCGCGGCGTCCTGCGACAGCATCATGTCCTTCAGCATCATCGCCGCGGTGAAACCGGGCTGGTAGTCCCGGTTGGCCGGCGAGGTCGGCACCGGGCCGGGAACTGGACAATAATTGACCAGCGACCAGCACGAACCCGACGAGGTCGAGACCACGTCGAACAGCTTCTGCGCGTCGAGCCCCAGCCGCTTGCCCAGCATGAAGGCTTCCGACACCGCCAGCATCGAGATGCCGAGGATCATGTTGTTGCAGACCTTGGCGGCCTGGCCGTTGCCCGCACCACCGGCCAGCACGATGTTCTTGCCCATCTGCTGGAGGAAGGGTTTGGCGCGCGCGAAGGCGGCGTCCGTGCCGCCGACCATGAAGGTCAAGGTGCTGGCGGTGGCACCGCCGACGCCGCCCGACACCGGCGCGTCGACCATGTCGAAGCCGGCCTTGGCCGCCGCCGACGCGACCGCGCGCGCCGACTCCACGTCGATGGTCGAACAGTCGATCAGCAGGGCGCCCTTGGCCGCGTTGGCGATCACCGAATTCTCGTAGACGTCGCGCACGTGCTTGCCCGCGGGCAGCATGCTGATCACGACGTCGGCGTTCTTCACCGCCTCGGCGATGCTGGCGGCGCGGGTGGCGCCCTTCTCGACGGCGGCCGAAAGTGCCGCGTCCGACAGGTCGAACGCGACGACCTGATGCTGTGCCTTCAACAGGTTGGCCGCCATCGGCCCACCCATGTTGCCGAGGCCGATGAATGCGATCTTCGCCATGATTGTCTCCCTGAGCCCTGTTCCACCGGCACGCCGCACGGCGTCGGTCCGCCACTTGTGTCATCCCGAGCGCAGCGAGGGACCTTTCGTCTTCCTCGCCGCCTCGCAAAGGTCCCTCGCTACGCTCGGGATGACATCGAGTGGATATCGATACCGTGCGTCGCGTCCGGTCAGCCGATCCGCCAAACCGTCAATTGCCTCGCCTCACCCGAAAAACAGGTCGTTGTCGACCGGCCTGAAGTGGTCGTCGACCATCGCGGGCGTCACTTCGGCCAAGGTGGTCGGGGTGAATTTCGGCTTCTGGTCCTTGTCGATCAGCACCGCCCGCACGCCCTCGAAGAAGTCGTGGCCGGGCTTCATGCAGGCCTGCGACATGCGGTACTCGATGGTCATCACGTCCTCGAACGAGCGGTTGGCGCAGCGCCGCAGCTGTTCGAGCGTGATCTTCAGCGACAGCGGCGACATGCGACCCATGATGGTCAGCTGCTTCTCCGCCCACTCGCCGCCGCGCGCCTTCAGCTTCGCGATGATCTCCTCGACCGTCTCGGCAGAGAAACAGCGGTCGATGTCGTCCATCATCGCCGGCAAGGTCGGCTCGCCGGGATCCTCGACCAGCGACGCGACGGCCGTGGCGACCTTGCGCGGGGTCGGCGTGCCAGAGAAGTTCGCCGCCGCCAGCGCCGCCGTCACGGCAACCAGCTTCTCGCTCGGCACGTAGGCCTGCACGATGCCCGCCCACAGCGCGTCGGCGGCCTTCAGGCGATGCCCGGTCAGGGCCAGGAACACGCCCAGCGCACCCGGCAGCCGGTTGAGGAAGTAGCCGCCGCCGACGTCCGGGAACAGCGCGATCGCCGTCTCGGGCATCGCGAACAGGAACTTCTCGGTGGCGATCGAATAGGTGCCGTGCACCGACAGGCCGACGCCGCCGCCCATGTCGATGCCGTCGACCAGCGAGATCCACGGCTTGGCGAAGCGGTAGATGCGGCGGTTGACGATGTATTCCTCGCGGAAGAAATCGCGCCGGCCGGTGCCGGTCGGATTGTCGCGTGCCTCCCGCGCGAGGAACGCCACGTCGCCGCCGGCACAGAACGCCTTGCCACCGGCACCCTGCACGATCACCGCCTTGACGGCCGGATCGCTCTCCCAGACCGGCAGCACCCGCTCCATCTCGCGGATCATGCCGGTCGAGAGCGCGTTGAGCGCCTTGGGACGGTTCAGGGTCATGACGCCAAGGTCGTCGCGGACCTCGAACAGGATTTCGGCTTCGGTGTTCAACATGCTCTCCAGTCACACAATTGGCCAGGCATACGTCGCGACGCCGAAGGGACCGGCCGCCCCTTCGCATCGATTGGCGCCGCGCCGATGCCCGCCGCCACTGTCATCCCGAGAGGCTGTGACTTTTTCCTGGCGCCGGCAATGGCGGCCTGATTCACTGTCGGTCGAGGGAGATTTCCATGCCCCAGACCGCTGCCAGCCTCTTCGACGAGCTGCCCGAGCAAGCCGTGCCGGCGCGCGACCCCGGGG
>CAMDVZ010000039.1 GCA_945878895.1 Caenispirillum bisanense
AGTCGGGTGAGGCAAAATCCTTGCACGATCGCTGATTTTATTGAGTTTTTGCACTCCGTGTAAGGTCGTGTAAGAACTGCAAATCCTCGTATGGGGGTTCGATTCCCTCTCGGGCCTCCAGCGACCCGCCGGCGAGGCCACTTCGCGGCCGATCCCACAATCCGCTTGCAAGCCCCGTCCCCGTCTGCAAGAAACGCGCCCGCGCAGGACGATCCAGCACCACCGCGTTCGCGCCGATCCGGAGTAGCTCAGCGGTAGAGCAGGCGACTGTTAATCGCCTGGCCGGGGGTTCGAATCCCTCCTCCGGAGCCAGTTTCCCGATGGGGCCGCCGTCGAACGGCGGCCCCTTCGTCGTTTGGAGCGCCGCCCTGCCCTCGACGCCAGCCACGCCCTCCGTCGCACCGCCCGACAACGAGCGCCTGCTCGGCGTCGAGCGCCGGACCGCCTTCAAGGGCTATTTCCAGATCGGCGAATACCGGTTTCGTCATTCCCTGTACCAGGGCGGCGCCGGACCGGAGATCAAACGGGAAGTCTTCGAGCGGGGCCACGCGGCGGCCGTGCTGCCGTTCGACCCGGTCGCGGGCCGGGTCGTCCTGATCCGCCAGTTCCGCCCCGGTGCCCACGTCGCGGGGCGCCATCCGTGGATCTGGGAAATCGTCGCGGGCATCATCGAGCCGGGCGAATCGGCCGCCGACGTCGCGAGGCGCGAGGCGATGGAGGAAGCCAACCTCGCGATCACTGATCTGTGGCCCATGCACAGCTTTCTCGTCAGCCCCGGCGGCACGTCGGAGACCTCCACCCAGTTTCTCGGCCGCGTCGATTCAAGCAGGGCCGGCGGCGTTCACGGCCTCGTCGAGGAAGGCGAAAACATCCTCGTGCGTACGTTCGACCTCGCCGAACTGCGCGCGATGCTCGATCGCGACGAGATCGGCAGCGCCAGCGGCCTCGCCGCCGCGCAGTGGCTGCTGCTGAATCTCGACGCCGTACGGGCGCGCTGGAAGTAGGCCGCCGGATCCGGCCGGAGAGAACCCCATGGCCCGCGTCATCGTCCTCGGCAGCCTGAACATGGACCTGATCGTCGAAACCGCGCGGCGTCCGGCCGTGGGCGAGACCGTCATGGGTTCGGGCTTCCGCGCCCTGCCCGGCGGCAAGGGGCTCAACCAGGCAGTGGCCGCGGCGCGCGCCGGCGCCCGGACCATCATGCTCGGCCGCGTCGGCGACGACGGTTTCGGCCGCGCCCTCCTCGATCTGCTCGACCGCCAGGGCATCGACTCGACGCGCGTCGACACCGATCGGGACGCGCCCACCGGCATCGCGCTGATCACAGTCTGCGCCGGCGACAACACCATCGTGGTGGCATCCGGGGCCAACATGACCCTGACGGTCGATGCCGGCGACGGCCCGGAAATCCTCGCCGGCGACGTGTGCGTGGCCCAGATGGAAACCCCGACCATCGCCACCGCCGCGTTCTTCGCGCGCGCTCGTCGCGCCGGCGGGCACACCATCCTGAACGTCGCCCCCGCCCTGCCCGTTCCGGCCGCCTTGCTCGCCGACACGACGATCCTGATCGTCAACGAAACGGAGCTCGCGGCGCTCGCGAACACGGACGTGAAGGACTCCGACGACATCGACCACGTCGCCGCCGTCGCGGCCGCGCTGGTCGCCGCCGACCGACAGGTGGTCGTCACGCTCGGCAAACGCGGCGTGCTCTCGCTCGCGCGCGGCCACGCGCCCGTCGTCCTGAATGGACACCGCGTCGACGCTGTCGACTCGACCGGCGCGGGCGACAGCTTCGTCGGCAACTTCGCGGCCCGCATGGCGCTCGGCGATCGGCCGGGCGAGGCCCTGAGATACGCCAACGCCGCGGCCGCGCTGGCCGTCACCCGGCGTGGCGCGGCACCATCCATGCCGACGCCCCGCGAGGTCCGGCTCCTGCGCGGCGAATAGCGGCAGGACGAACCGCTCATGCTGGCATGAACGGGTCGGCATGGACGCGGCCATCGCCGGACCGATATGGTCCCGATCCAGACTTGGAACATACGGGTACGACACCATGGACGTCCGCAAGGGTTTCCTCGACAGCATCGGCAACACCCCCCTGATCCGCCTCGCCGCGGCGTCCGAGGCGACCGGCTGCGACATCTACGGCAAGGCGGAGTTTCTCAATCCCGGCGGCTCGGTGAAGGATCGCGCCGCGCTGGCGATCGTCGAGGACGCGGAAAAGAAGGGCCTGCTGCGGCCCGGCGGCACCATCGTCGAGGGAACCGCGGGCAATACCGGCATTGGCCTGGCGCTGGTCGGCAACGCCAAGGGTTATCGCACCGTGATCGTGATGCCGGAGACCCAGAGCCAGGAAAAAAAGGACATGCTGCGCCTGTGCGGCGCCGACCTGCGCCTCGTGCCGGCGGTTCCCTATTCCGACCCCGGCAACTACGTGCGCTATTCCGGAACCTTGGCCGCCGAGCTGGCGAAGACCGAACCCAATGGCGCGGTCTGGGCGAACCAGTTCGACAACACCGCCAACCGCGACGGCCACTACCGCACGACCGGCCCCGAGATCTGGACCCAGACCGGTGGCCGGATCGACGGCTTCACCTGCTCGGTCGGCAGCGGCGGCACGCTGGCGGGCGTCGCGATGGCGCTGAAGGAGCGCGATCCGAGAATCACGATCGCACTCAGCGATCCGATGGGATCGGCGCTCTACGCCTGGAAGGCCCGCGGCGAACTGAAATCCGAGGGCAATTCGATCACCGAGGGCATCGGCCAGGGCCGCGTCACCGCCAATCTCGACGGCGCGCCCATCGACATGGCCTTCCAGATCACCGACGAGGAGGCGCTCCCGGTCCTGTTCGACCTGATCGCGCGCGAAGGTCTGGTGCTGGGCGGTTCCTCGGCGATCAACATCGTGGGCGCGATGCGCCTGGCGAGGCACCTCGGCCGCGGCAAGACGATCGTGACGATCCTCTGCGACGGCGGCCAGCGCTATCAGTCCAAGCTGTTCAACCCGGCGTTCCTGCGCGAGAAAAACCTGCCGGTCCCGGCCTGGATGGGCTGACGCCGGCCAGGATCAGCGGGAAGCGCCCGGCTCGGGCTCGTGGCTGGTGCAGTTCGGAGAGGAACGGCACCAGCTGCGCATCGAGGCGCCGATGCTGTTCGACGAGCATCCGGCCACCGGAACGAGAAGCGCCGTAGCAGCCACGGCGAGCAGTCTTCGGCGCATCGGTGAGCGGGGGCACTCGACGGGCGTCGAGCGCCTCTTCCGGGCGTCGTTCATCGGCAAATTCCGTCGTGACCACCTTGGACATGGGAGGAGCCGGTCGCCACGTCAAGCCTCGTCGTGGCTCGACCGCGCCGCCGATTCCACCTATATGCCAACACCATCGAGGCCCGCGAAACGGACACCATGACCGAAGAAATTTTCCGCCAGGACTCCTATGTCCGAGACTGCGTCGCTATCGTGACGGCGGTCCACGACAAGGGCTTCGAGATCGACCGGACGGTGTTCTATCCGACCGGCGGCGGCCAGCCCGGCGATACCGGCACGTTGACCCTGGCCGATGGCCGAACAGCCCCGATCGTGGACGCGGTCAAGGCGACGGGTGGCGTCCTGCATGTCGTGCCGCCAGAGGCGCCCCGCCTCGCCATCGGCGAAGCGGTGAAGGTCACGCTCGACTGGGCACGACGGTTCCGCCACATGCGCATGCATACCGCCCTGCACGTGATGTCCAGGGTCATCGTCGGCGACGTGACCGGTGGCCAGGTCGGCGCGGACAAGAGCCGACTCGATTTCAATCTTCCCGGCGAAGTCCCGACGAAGGAAGCGATCACCGAGGCGGTCAATTGCCTTCTCGCGCTCGACAGCGCCGTCGTGGCCCGCTGGATCACCGACGAGGAACTCGCCGCCCGCCCCGAACTCGTGAAGACCATGAGCGTGCGCCCGCCGGTCGGTGGCGGCCGGATTCGCCTGCTCGACATCGACGGTGTCGATCTCCAGGCCTGCGGCGGCACCCACGTCGCCCGGCTGGGCGAGATCGGCCGTATCGAATGCGTGAAGGTCGAAAACAAGGGCAAGATGAACCGTCGCTTCGTCATCCAGCTGGTCGACTGACCGCGCCCGCCTGCCCGGAGAGTGCCCATGCCCTACACCCGCCCCGACGCCCTGGTCAGCACCGAGTGGCTCGCCGCCCATCTCGACGCACCCGACGTGCGCGTGGTCGACGGTTCGTTCTATCTGCCGGCCCAGAACCGCGATCCGCGCGCGGAGTACGCGCAACGCCACATCCCCGGCGCGGTGTTCTTCGACATCGACGAGATCGCCGACACGGCCAATCCGCTGCCCCACATGTTGCCGGCGGTGGAAAAGTTCTCCTCGCGCGTCCGCAAGCTGGGTCTGGGCGATGGCAACCGGATCGTCGTGTACGACGGCGCCCCGATGACCGGCGCTTGTCGCGTGTGGTGGATGTTGCGCGCGATGGGACACAGGGACGTCGCCGTGCTCGATGGCGGGCTTCCGAAATGGCTGGCCGAGGGACGTCCCGTCACCGACGATCCGCCGCAACCGCGCGACCGCCATTTCACCGCCCGCCTCGACACGACGCTGGTGCGCGACGTCGACCAGGTGAAACGCCTGATCGACAGCCGTGCCGAGCAAATCGTCGATGCCCGCGCCGCCGGTCGCTTCCGCGGCGAAACGCCCGAACCACGCGCGGGCCTGCGCGGCGGCCACATGCCGGGCGCCTTCAACCTGCCCTACACCGACCTGCTCGATCCGCGAACCGGGACCATGCTCCCCCAGGAGCAGCTGGTCGCGCGCATCGCGGCCTCCGGCATCGATCCCTCGCGCAAGGTGACGGCAAGCTGCGGCTCGGGCGTCACGGCCTGCGTGATCGCGCTGGCGCTGCATCTGACGGGCGGGCGCGACGCCGCGATCTACGACGGCTCGTGGACCGAATGGGGTGGCCGCGCCGACACGCCCATCGTCACCGGTGCCTGACGTGCCCGACACGCCTCGCGGCCCCGTCGTTCCGCCCGGCCATCACCCGCCGCCGCGGGCCGACGCGGTGCTGCCGACGGTTCTTACGTATCTCCAGATGGTGGAGCCGCCTGCCCGCCCGCCAGCCGCCCGGCAACCGGCGCCCGACGTCGAGCTGCGGCGCGTCTTCGAGCCGTCGGTGACGCTCGATCGCTGGCTCTACAACGCCGTCGGGCGCCCCTGGCTCTGGTACGAACGCAACCAGATGCCCGATGACTGGTTGCTGGCCTATCTGCGCGACCCCGGCGTCGAGCTCTGGACCCTGACGATCGGGGGCGAAATCGCCGGCTACGCCGAACTCGATTCGCGCCAATGGCCGGACGTCGAGCTGGCCTATTTCGGAGTCCTGCCCGCGGTCATCGGCAAAGGCTACGGCCCCTGGATGCTCGACCGGCTGATCGACATCGTGTGGGCGCGCGGGCCGAAGCGCTTCTGGGTCCACACCAACCTGCTCGACCATCCGCGCGCGCTGGATCGCTACAAGCGCGCCGTCTTCGTCGCCTACAAGACGGAGGCGGTTGAGTATCGCGATCCACGCGTTCTCTGGCCCGACTCGTACCCTTGGCCCTAGCCCCGACGGCGCGGCCGGTGCTACGCATCGGACCGACCCGACGGCGATAGCGGACTGTTCCAGGAGCGACCCGATCACATGAGCAAGAAGTTCAAGGCCACCAAGCCGGACACCATCCTGACATCGGCCGGACGCGATCCCGAGAACAACTTCGGCATCGTCAATCCGCCCGTCTATCACGCCTCGACCATCGTCTTTCCGACCGTCGAGAAGCTCAACAACCGCATTCCGTTCGAGGGCGTCAGCTACGGCCGCAACGGCACGCCGACGCAATTCGCGCTGGAGGAGGCCTTCGCCCAGCTCGAAGGCGCCCATCGCTGCGTCGCGGTCCAGTCGGGCCTCGCGGCCGTCACCGGCGCCATCACCGGATTTCTCAAGGCCGGCGACCACATGCTGGTCACCGACAATTCCTACGGTCCGACCCGCAAATACGCGGACTCGGTGCTGAAGCGTTTCGGCGTCGAGACGACCTACTTCGACCCCATGATCGGCGCCGGTATCGCCGCCCTGATCAAGCCCAACACCAAGGTCGTGTTCGTCGAGGCGCCGGGCTCCCAGACCTTCGAGGTGCAGGACATTCCGGCCATCGCCGCCGAGGCGCACAGGGCCGGCGCCACCGTGATCATGGACAACACCTGGGCGACGCCGCTCTTCTTCCGGCCCTTCGACAAGGGCGTCGACGTGGTGGCGCACGCCGCCACCAAGTATGTCGTGGGCCATTCCGACGCCATGCTCGGCCTGATCAACTGCAAGGACCGCGCGACGTTCGAGACCGTCAAGAATGCCTGCATGGCGTTTGGCTTCCACGCCGCCCCCGACGACGTCTATCTCGGCCTGCGCGGCCTGCGCACCATGGGCGTTCGCCTGCGCCAGCACGAGAAGAGCGGCCTCGACTTGGCGCGCTGGCTCAAGACCCGCCCCGAGGTCAACAAGGTGCTGCATCCCGCCTTGCCGGACTGCCCCGGTCACGAGATATTCAAGCGCGATTTCACCGGGTCCTCGGGCCTGTTCGCCTTCACCTTGAAGGGCGAATACACCGACGAGGCCGAGGCCCGCATGCTCGACGACATGCGCATTTTCGGCATGGGGTACAGCTGGGGCGGCTACGAAAGCCTGATCATTCCGGGACATCCCGGCCAATTCCGCTCGGCGGTGCCGTGGAACGACCGCACCCGCATCTACCGGGCGCACATCGGCCTGGAAGACGTCGAGGATCTGCGCGCCGATCTCGCCGACGGTCTCGACCGGCTGAAGAACAACGCCTGACCGGCGAAGGGCGGCGTCAGCGACGCCCGACGCAGACGGCGCAGGTGCCCGCGACCTCGAGCGTCACGTCGCGGGCATCGAAGCCTCTGGCGCTCGCCGCCCGGCCAATCGCGACGGCCAGCGACGGCTCGCGAAACTCCTCCGCATTGCCGCACTGGCGGCAAATCAGGAAGTAACCGCGATGGGCTTCGCCGGGATGGGTGCAGCCTACAAAGGCATTGAGCGACTCGACGCGGTGGACGAGACCGTGTTCGAGCAGAAAGTCGAGCGCCCGGTAGACCGTCGGCGGCGCCGATCCAAGGCCTTCCTCGCGCAGCTTTTCCAGCACGCCATAGGCACCGACCGGCTTGTGGCTGGCCCACACGAGCTCGAACACGCGCCGCCGCAAATCCGTGAAACGCGCGCCGCGGACCTTGCAGGCGGCGTCCGCCATCGCCAGCGCGTCGGCGACGCACAGCTTGTGATCGTGCGCCGCGGCGGGCGCGCCACGATGGCCCGCGGCGTGATCGTGGGCGTGCGAGCCCGACATCGGTCCGGGTCAGCGACTCGGCGCGCCGGCGCCGACCTTGCAGCCACACAGCGGACAATCGACGGTCAACGGCCCGTCGGTGCGTCGCGTCGGTTCCTCGCCAAGCAGGGTCTTGCGGGCCTCGTCGAGCAACTTCTGGTGATAGGCGATGGGTCCGCAGGCGCCGTGGAAAGCCTCCGCGGTCGCGGCATCGGCATCGACGATCGTGAGGCCGAGCGCTCGCCGGCCGGCGAGCGTGGCCCCGGCGACGGCCAACATCGCCGCGGCGGCCCAGACCAGAGTCTGGCGGCGTTGCATCGCGGCGCCATCCAGACGAGCGGCGATCACTTTGGACTGCGGGCGCATGCGCGCCTCCCCGATTGAGTTCGCGAGTGCGCGCGACTATACGCGGCCCAACCGGCGGGAACCAGCCCGCCCGCGGAGTATCCGATGACACTCGCCGCCGCCCTTGCTCCAGCCGCCATCGCCAGCGCGCTCGCCGCCGTCCGGTTCGACGCCCAGGGCCTCGTGGCCTGCGTCGCCCAGCAGCACGACAGCGGCGAGGTCCTGATGATGGCGTGGATGAACCGCGAGGCGCTGGAGGAGACGCTGCGCACCGGCCGCGTCTGCTACTGGTCGCGCTCGCGCCGCAGACTGTGGCGCAAGGGCGAGGAATCCGGCCACGTCCAGACGCTGGTCGACCTGCGCATCGACTGCGACGGCGACACGCTGTTGGCGCTGGTCGAGCAGAAGGGCGTCGCCTGCCACACCGGTCGCCACAACTGCTTCTTCCGCGCGCTGCGGGAGGGCGAACTGGCCGAGATTGCGGCGGTGTCGGTCGCGCCCGAAACCATCTACGGGAAGGGCATCAAGACACCCTGACGCCACCACGCCGCGACGACGGGGCGGTGGAATCCGGTTCGCGCCCGGCGTATGAGGCATCCAGCGGCGCCCGTCACGATGGCGTCGACCAACGAAACGCCCCCTTTTCGCAGAGATCGTCTTGCCCCATCTCCTCAACCGCGCCGATCCGCGCGCCCTGGTCGTGCCCGCTCGTCGCGCGATCCTGCTCGCGCTGCTGGCGGGCTCGACCGCCGCCTGCGCGGACATGTTCGGTGGCAGCCGACAGCGCGTCGCGAGCCGTCAGGAACGGCTGGTCCGGCTGATCGAGGCCGAAGGCCGCGCCACCATGTTCGCGCCCGAAGGGCTGGCCATCATGGGCCTCGCCAACGGCAACCGCGACGTCCCCGTCAAGCAGCTCGGCCAGGGCCAGGCCAGCGACCGCTACGTCGTCAGCCTGACGGGAATCCGCAGCGTCCGGGAGTTCATCTTCCATCGTCGCGAAGGCGACACGCTCCACATGCATCTCGCCGAGTATTCGGCGCTGAAGCGGATCGCCAGCGCCACCTACCCCAGGAACGGCCGCCCGACACGCATGCCGGACGCCGTGGCCGAAGCCGACTACCAGCGCCAGCTGGATTTCTGGATGCAGCGGATACCGGGACGCTAGCCACCGCGACGCGACCGGAGGCACGGGAGGCACGCATGGGCGGAGGAATATCGATACATGTCGTCGATGTCGGCGGTGGCGTGCCGGCCGAGGGCATGCGGGTCGCGCTGTATCGCCTCGACGCCGGCGAGCGCGTTCTCCTTGCCTCCGGCGCCGTCGATGCCAAGGGTGTCGTGGCGCTGCCCGACGACGTCGGCGCGTCGCCCCAGCGTGTCGGCCTGTACGAAGCCGTGTTCGAGGTCTCCGACTTCTACCGGCGACGCGGCGATAGCCTGCCGACGCCCCCGTTCGTCGAACAGGCGACGTACCGGTTCGGCATCGCCGCGCCGTCCCAGCACTACCACCTCCCGCTCAAGGTCACGCCGTGGGGCTATTCCCTGTTCCGGGGCGGCGCCTGACGGATCGCCGGTTCAGTTCAGCTTGGCTCCCGACGCCTTGACCGCCGGTTCGAAATCCTTGACCTGCCGCGCGACGAACGCCGTGAACTCCGCGCTCGACATCGCCGCGGACACGATTCCCATCTCGACGAATCGCGCCTGCACCTTCGGGTCGGCGACGGCTTCGACGACCGCCTTGTTGAGACGCGCGACGGCGACGGCCGGAATCCCGGCCGGCGCCGAAACGCCGACGAAGTTCTCCGCGATCAGGTTGGGATAGCCGATCTCGCCCACCAGCGGGATGTCGGGCGCGATCGCGGGCCGTTTCGTCGAGGTGATCGCGAGCGCCTGCAGCTTGCCGTCCTTGACCAGGGTCCAGACCTCGGGAAACGCGTTGATGGCGATGCCGAGTTGGCCACCCATCATGTCCTGGAACATCGGCGCCGCGCCCTTGTAGGCGATGTGCTCCATGCTCAGGCCAAACTGGGTCTTGAACATCTCGCCGACGATATGACCGATCGAGCCCGCGCCACCCGAGCCGAACGGCACCGGCTTTCCCTGCGCCCTGATCCAGTCGACCAGTTCCTTCATCGTCTTCACCGGCATCGACGGGCTGACCGCGAAGGCGTTGGCCATCGACGCCAGATGGGCGACGTGGGCGAGATCCTTCATCGGATCGTAGGGCGGCGTGTCGAACAGGAAGGGCGCGATCGAGACCGGCGCGCTGTTGGAGATCAGCAGCGTATGGAAATCGTCCTTCGCGGCGAGAACCGCCCGCACGCCGACCGTCGCGCCGCCGCCGGGCTTGTTGTCGACGATCACGCTCTGGCCGAGACGTTCCTGGAGGCCGGGCGCCACCAGCCGTGCCACGACATCGCTCACGCCGCCCGGCGGAAACGTCACGACAAGCTTCAGCGGCCGCGTCGGCCAGGTCTGGGCCAGCGCCGGCATCGCCAGCAAGCTCGCGCCGGCGGCAAGCAAGCTCCGCCGCGGCAGGTCTTTCGCGCCCATGGCCTTCTCCGTTCGATCAACCCGATGTCGAGCCTCTCTCGACAAACCAAAATCCGTGCCAAACGCCGGAGACTCAACGCACCGGCCCTTCCGGGCGCAGCTTGATCCCCTTGCGCAGGTGTTCGTAGGGGAATTCGACCGGATCGGTGATGTGTGCCCCCGGCGAGCGGACGACCAGGATCGTTTCGGCGATCGGCTGGAAATCGGCGCGGAAGTGGACCGTCGATTTCAACGCCAGAATGGGCGTGTTCGCCGGCTCGACGCCGACATGCCGGAACATCTCCTGGTCGGCGGCCTGGACGCGCTTGCTCGCCAGCACGGCCGACACCCCGCTCGCCTCGTCGGTGATCAGCGCCATGGGGCCGATCTGGAATTTCGCGCCGCCGTAGAACGGACCCGTCCCCGTGAAAACCCCGGTGCCGACCTTGACCACCCGCCAGCGCGCCTCGACGGGCGTTTCGCCGGCATAGCCAACGACGGCGCCGATACCCCGTTCCAGAATCGCGCCCTCGCCCGCGGCGACCGCTGCCTCCGCCGAGGCCTGATCGACCATCATGCCGATCACCGCGCCGCGCGCCTTGTGGGCGATCAGCGACCGCAGCAGGCCGACCGTGTCGGACGTGCCTCCGGCGCCGGGATTGTCCTGAACGTCGGCCAGCAGGACTGGCTTGCTCGCGCCTTGCGACAGCCGGATCGCCTCCACGGTCGCTTCGTCCGGCGTCCAGAGCTTGCCCGCGAAGGCCGCCTCGCGGCCCTTGATGGTCTCGACCAGCCGGTCGGCCGCGGCTTCGGTCGCCGCCTTGTCGTGCCCGTAGACGACCAGCGCCGGGCCACACTGGGCGATGTCGGCCGGCGGGAAGCCGGGCGTATGGGTGACGCTGACGATGCCCTGGTTGTGCGACCCGCCGGGAACGCCGCCGGAAGCGGTGCCGCGCTCGATCTCGTCGACCAGATCGAAGATGCCCTTGGCCGGTTCGAGGTACGTGCACTGCCACACCAGCGGGATCAGGAAGTCGATCTGCCGGAACGCCTTGTACAGCGGCCGTGATTCCTTCAGCAGCCGGTCGAGCAGCTCGGCCGCGCGGCGGCCGGTGTCGGCCATGTCGACGTGCGGGTAGGTCCGGTAGCCGATCATCGCGGTCGAATGGCGGACCATCTCGGCGGTCATGTTGGTGTGGTAGTCGAGGCTCGCGACGAGCGGGATGGCGTCCCCGACGACGGCTCGTATCCGGCGCATCAGCTCGCCCTCGCCGTCCTCGTGGTGCTCCGCCACCATCGCGCCGTGCAGATCGAGATAGATGGCGTCGAACGGTCCCTTGGCCGCGATGTCCTCGAGCATCCAGCCCGCGACCTTCTCGTAGGCATCGCGGGTGACATGGGAACTGGGCGGCGCCGAGCACCAGCACAGCGGCACGATCTCGTGACCCGCCGCCTGCAACGCCTTCACGGCGCCGGCGATCGGGATGTTGAAGCCCTCGACCGCCGCGATCAGCTCGGGACCGCGCACGAAGGGTGGCCACGCATCGGCGCGCTCGAACTCCTCCCACGTCGCCTTCTGAGGCGCGAAGGTATTGGTCTCGTGTTGAAAGCCGCCGACGGCGATACGCGCCATGAAATATCTCCCCGATGATGTCGCCGAACGTAGCAGACCGACGCCGACGCGCCATCCGTTCCATCGCGGGCGCGACGTCGACATTCCGACCGGAGAACCACGCTCCGATGATGTACACTGTCGACCGAACGAGCCTGCGATGGAGGTCGCGATGCGCGGCGGTTTTCCGGTGGCGTGCCTGCTTGTGGCGGGCCTGTCGGCCTGCGGCGATCCCGGCTGGCGTTGGGACAAGCCCGGCGCCACCGACGCCGCCGTCAACGCCGACGCCGTCGACTGCCACCAGGCGGCGCGGCAGGAGGCGTTCCGCACCTACGCCTTCAACACCGGTTTCTCGGCGATGGGGCCGGGCTACTGGGGCTTCCAGCGCCGTCCCGAGTACGCCCTGTGGCGTCAGCGGCTGGAAGCTGACCGGTTCCATTACGAGGGCCGCCTCTCCAATTTTTGCATGCGCAACAAGGGCTACCAGACCGTCCGTGTCGCCGCGCCCGTCGCCCCGCCGAAGTAGCCCGGTTCAACCCGGCGGGCTGCGGGCGAGCGCAACGTCGGCCGCGATAGCGGCGGCGAGCGACGTCAGCCGGGCGGCGTAGCGCGTCGCGGCCTCCGCCTCGCTCATCGCCGATTTCGGATAGCGCAGCGAGATCGCGCCGAGCGGTTGGCCATCCAGCACCACCGGCACGGCGACACCGTGAACGCGCATCGGTCGCCGCGAGGCCTGGAAAGCGTGCCCTTCGAGACGGATTCGCTCGAACATCGCATCGAGGATCGTCCACTCGGCGGGCTCCATCCGCGTTCCGCTGGCAGCCTCGATCTCCCGCAGGATCGACAGCCGTTCGTCCGCCGGGCAGAACGCCAGATAGGCCCGCCCTATCGCGCCCTGGAGCGGCGGGCTGCGGCGGTGGTAGCCGGATGTCTCGAACGACAGCGGACTGTCGGGCGCGGTGCTGTGGCGGATCGTGATCGCCCCGTTGCCGACGGTGCCGAGATAAAGTGGCCATCCGTGTTCGCGGGTGAAGTCGCGCATGCGGGGCGCCGCGGCGTCCACCAGATGGTCGACGAACCGCACGCCGCCGGAAAGCCCCAGAACACGATCGGTCACCCGATAGCCCAGCGTCCGGGACACGCGAGCGGCGTATCCCATCACGACGAGCGTCTCCAGCAGCCGCACGAGAGTCGGCTTCGGCAGGCCCGTTTCGGCCACGAGCTGGACGAGCGAGCTCGTGCGGCGGCGGTTCAGCGCCTCGAGCACGGCAAAGGTCCGGCGAACCGGTTCGATCGCGGCGGGCTGGGCGATGGTCATGCAATGCGTCCTCGTTCCCCGGACGGTATTCCATATTACGGAATTAGACGACTCTCATCGCGCGCCACCGGGATTCCCGGCGTAGCTTTTCATCCGGCGGCGCGTTCGACGCCGGTTCCGGGCGAGGAGAGCGACCATGACCTACCAGACCATCGAGGTACGCAAGCTGACGCCGATGATCGGCGCGGAGATCCACGGCGTCGATCTCAGCCGACCGCTGGGCAACCAGCAATTCCAGGAAGTCCACGACGCGTTGATGGAAAACCTGGTCGTCTTCTTCCGCGACCAGAAGATGACCATCGACGAGCACAAGGATTTCGGCCGCCGGTTCGGGCCGCTGCACGTCCATCCCAACGCGCCGATCGAGATTCCCGAGCATCCTGAAATCCTCGTCATCAAGGCCGACGAGAAATCGAAGCGGGTCGCCGGCGAGGAGTGGCACACCGACGTCAGCTGCGACGTCGAACCGCCGATGGGTTCGATCCTTTATCTGACCGAAGTACCGCCCGACGGTGGCGGCGACACGTTGTTCGCCAACACCTACGCCGCCTACGATGCCCTTTCGGAGCCGTTGAAGCGGATGCTGGAGAACTGCACCGCGACCCACGACAGCGCCAAGGCGCACTACTACCGGACCAAGGCGACCGATCGCGCCGATCTCGCCTTCCCCAACGCTGAGCATCCCGTTGTGCGCACCCACCCGGTCACGGGCAAGAAGGGGCTGTACGTCAACCGCGGCTTCACCCTGCAGATCGTGCAGATGCGCAAGAGCGAGAGCGACGCGGTCCTCGAGATGCTCTACCGCCACATCGAGACGCCGGAATTCCAGTGCCGCTTCAAGTGGCAGGCGAACTCCGTCGCCTTCTGGGACAATCGCTGCGCCCAGCATCACGCGATGTTCGACTACTTTCCGCACCGCCGCTACGGTCACCGGGTGACGGTTTGCGGCGACAAGCCGTTCTTTCGCGCCGCCTGACGTCGGGATCGGTCGTGCTTTCCCGTCGCCTCCTGGTGGCGGGCGGCCTGTCGGTGCCGGTGGCGGCCTCGGCCCAGTCGTCGTGGCCGACCAGGCCGATCCGGGTCGTGTTGCCCGGGCCGGCGGGCGGCGTCATCGACGTGGCCGCCCGCGCGATTTCCGAGGCCATGCTGGCCGATCTCGGACAGCCGCTCGTCATCGACCCGCGGCCCGGCGGCAACGGAGTCGTCGCGGGCTCGCTGGTGTCGGGCTCGCCGCCCGATGGCCATACCCTGCTCATGACGGTTACCGGCCACGTCGCCCTGCCCTTCCTGATGAAGGTGCCGTTCGACGTGATGGCGGACTTCACGCCGGTCGCGATGGTCGGCGTCAGCAGCGCGATCGTCTGCGTGCATCCCTCCGTGCCCGTGAAATCGCTCGACGATCTCGTCGCGCACGCCCGAAGCAAGCCAGGCAAGGTCAACTACCTCAATCCCGGCAACGGTACCGGCGGCCACCTCATCCCCGAGCAGCTCAAGATCGCGCACGGCATCGAGATGACGTCGATCTCCTACCGCGGCCTGCCGCCGGGCATCCTGGATTTGCTGGGCGGACGCATCGAACTCGGCGTGGTCAGCAGCTCGCTGATCCTCCATCACGTCAAGGCAGGCTCGGTGCGGGCCATCGCCATCGTGGGTCGCGATCGCATCGCCGACATCCCGGACATCGCGACCATGGCCCAGCAGGGATTTGGCTCGATGGAAGTGCGATCGGGCCTGCCCATCTACGGTCCCAAAAACCTTCCCGCCACCATCGTCGCGCGGCTCAATCTGGCCGTGGCGCGGGCGCTCGCCGAGCCGGAGGTCCAGCGCCGTCTCGCGACCGCCCACATCGACGCCTCGCCGATGACGCCGGGCATGCTGGAGACCGAACTTCGCCGCGAGCACCAGCAGCTGGGCAAGCTGATCGGGGACCTCGGCATCAAGGCCGACGGCGGCTGATCCCGCCGGCGGCATGTCGGGCCTAGGCCGCGGCCTTGAGGATGTCGGCCGCTTTCTCGCCGACCATGATGCTGGGCGCGTTGGTGTTGCCCGACGGCATGGTCGGGAAAATCGAGGCATCGGCGCAGCGCAACCCCTCGATGCCGTGCACTTTCAGCTTGTCGTCGACGACGCAGTTCGGCCCCGGTCCCATCCGGCAGGTGCCGATCGGATGGTAGGCGGTTTCGGAGTTCTTGCGCATCCAGTCGAGGATATCGGCATCGCTCGAAACGCCCTTGCCGGGTGAATACTCCTCGCCGCGCAAACCATCCATCGGCGGCGCATCGACGATCTTGCGCATCATCCTGAAGCCCCCGACCATCGCGTCCTTGTCGATCTGGTCGGCGAGGAAGTTGAACCGGATCGCGGGCTGCGCTTTCGGGTCGGCCGAGCGGATGTGGATCGAGCCCAGGCTTTCGGGCCGCAGCTGATAGCAAGCCACGGTCATGCCGGGAAAATCGTGCAGTTTGCGCTTCTTCGGATCCTTCACCGCGTAGGGCACGAGATGCATCTGGACGTCGGGCGTCTCCAGCTCGGGGCGCGTCTTGAGGAACGCCAGCAACGGTGCGGAGGGCAGACTGAAAAACCCGCCGCGCGTCGCGAGGTAGCGAAACACCTGTCCGACGCTGCCGAGACCGCGCATGCGCTCGTTGAACGACACGCCCGACTTCGTGATCTTCCACTGGATGCGGGCATTAAGGTGATCGCGGAAATTCTCGCCGACACCGGCCAACGCGTGCTTGACCTCGATGCCGTGCGCGCCAAGCACGTCGGGGCGGCCGATACCCGAGAGCTCGAGAATCTGCGGCGTGTTGATCGCGCCCGAGCACAGGATCACGTCGCGGCCCGCGCGTGCCTCGATCATCTGGCCGCCCTGCTCGTAGGCAACGCCGACGCAGCGTTTGCCTTCCAGAATCACGCGGTGGGTCAACGCCTCGGTCACGATCCGCAGGTTAGGGCGACCCGCCGCCGGCTCCAGATAGCAGTGTGCGGTGCTCATGCGCCGGCCGTTGGAGATCGTCGTCTGGGTCTTGACGATGCCTTCCTGGTCGGGGCCGTTGTAGTCGGGGTTGCGGCGAAACCCGGCGGCCTGGGCGGCGGCGAAAAGGGCATCGTAGAGCGGGTTCTGATCCGGAACCTCGGAGACCCGCAGAGGTCCGCTGCGGCCGCGCGTCGGATCGCCGTCGTTTTCGTAGCGCTCCATCCGGTTGAACACCGGCGCCACGTCGTCCCAACTCCAGCCGCGCGCGCCCATTTGCGCCCAGGTGTTGTAGTCGAGCGGCTGGCCACGGACATAGACGAGGCCGTTGATCGAGCTCGACCCGCCCAGCAACTTGCCGCGCGGCACGGGAATTTCGCGGTTGTGGGTGCCGGGCTCCGGCTCCGACCGGAACCGCCAGTTGGCGACCGGATCGTCGATCAGCAATCCGAAGCTGATGGGGAACCGCGACCACCGGTGCGATGCCTTGCCGGCCTCGATCAGCAGCACCTTGTTGGCGGGATTTTCGGTCAATCGCGCGGCGAGCGCCGCCCCGGCCGAACCGGCGCCAACGACGATGTAGTCGTACGTGTCCATGCTGTCCCCCGCCCTTGCCGTCCGGGACAGTAGCGCCGAACGTCGCCGCGTACAGCCAGCCGATTCCGCGCTGCGGCAGGCGTGTCCGTCCGATCATGGCGGGGTATCGCGGCGCGCACTTCAGCCGCCGATCCGCTGATCCCGCTCGGCCTGGGAACCGGCCGGCGGCCCCTGCGGTGTATCCGCGCCCGAGGCCAGACCGCAGCCGGTCATCATGAGATTGCGCAGCGGACCGATCGGCAACGCCGACAACGGATTGACGCTCGCCGACGGGTCGCCGATCGGCCCCTTGACGAGAAAGTTCAGCGCGAACAGTCCGCTACCGCGACCTCCCGTGAGCAGATCGCCGAGCAGGGGAATATTGGATATCACGCTGTTGAGCGCGTAGGCCGGCACGATCGATCCGGCGAGGCAGATCTCGTCGGTATCGAGCGCGTAGGTTCCGTGCGCCAGCAGTCCCACCTGGCTGCCGTTGGTTCGGCCGTCGCGCATCGAGAGCCTGTCGCCCTGCTTCTGCACCCGCAGTTCGAAGCGCTCGAAAACCTGGCCGTCGCCACCGGCGCGGGCGAGCTGGCCGACCGTCCCGTTGAGATTGGGAACCTCGCGCGCCGGGTTCGTCGGCACTGTCGCCAGCTGGAAACCGTGCGCCGATACCCGGCCATCGAAAATCGCCTCGGCCCCGGAATCGTCGCTCTGCCCTTCGACCTTCAACGCGCCGCCGCGAACCCCGTCCAGCCAGCCAGCCGCGCTCAGCAGGCTTCCGATGTCGGGCGACGCCAGCGCCACCGACCGGCCCTTGCCCGCTGGCAAGATCGCCAGCGTGCTCGGCCCTGCAGCGCTTGCGCTCGCCCGCAGGGATGCCGCGGTCACCCGGTCGCCAACCAACGTGAGCGTGCCGCTGACCGCGGGCAACGCCCCCTGCTTCAGCAAGACACGGCCAACGTCGACGGCGATCGAGAGAACCGGTCCGGTCTTTGGCGGCGCGGCAGTGGGCGTCGGCACGGCGGCCTTGCCGGGCGGCGCTTTCGGCACGTCCTCCGGCAGAAAGCGCGCCAGTTCGATCACGGCACCACGGACATCGATGCGGTAGCGACCCGGACCGGCGCCCTGCATCGTCCCGATGACGTCGCTCGCGCCCAGTCGCAAGCGGGCAAGCGTGACTTTCTCGAAGTCGCCGGTGGCGGCTTTCAGATCGAGACGTCCGGTGGCGTAGAGGTCGACGGTCTTGATATCGAAATCCGTGGTCGCAGGTGCCGGTCCGCCGGCGAACCGGGACACCACGGTCGCCGCCGCCTCGATTCCGGCGGCCTTTTGCCAGCGCACCAGCGGCACCTCGAGGGTAGCCGCGGTCAGATCCAGGCGCGCTCGCAACTCGGACGGGCCGGCAATCGGTGTGCCGTAGGTCAGATCGAGACGGATGGGTCCCGCTACCCGCATCCAGTCCGGGATCGGTACGCCCGCCTTGACGATGCTCGGCACCGGCAGCCTGCCCTTGACATCGTAGCGGCGGCGGAACGACGCGCGGGCCGCGAACTGCTCGTGCCACGCGACGTCGACCTGGTGCCCGTCGGCCTTGCCACGCCCGGACACTTTCAGCTCGCGCGGGTTGACCTCCAGCGTCGCCGTCGCGTCGGTCAGATCGAGCGCCCCGACGACGCTCTTGAGCCCGAACCACTGGACCCTGGCCGTCCCCTCGTAGACGAGGTCCTTCAGCGCGAGATCGGCGAGCAGGGGAAATCCGAGGCGCAGCGTCATCGCGACATCGCCCGACACGCGCTTCGGATCGAACAGCAGATCCTTGTTGATGCCGATCCGTGGCTGCCCGAGAAACCGCAGCGCCTCGGCTCCCGACGTCAGGATTTCGGCCGTCGCCTCGGCTCGCTGGGTC
>CAMDVZ010000040.1 GCA_945878895.1 Caenispirillum bisanense
TCCGGGATCGACGATCGACGAATTCGGGGACATCAGATGACGGGCAAGGCCCAACCATTCGCCGGCCTGCGGGTCGTGGATTTTTCCAGCGTCGTCTCGGGTCCCCACTGCACGTCGCTGCTGTGCTCGATGGGCGCGGAGGTGATCAAGATCGAACCGCCCGAGGGCGAGATGCTGCGCGACCGGCCGCCGATGCGCGGTGGTGCCAGCGCTTTTTACGGCCACATGAACGGCGGCAAGCGCTGCATCGCGCTCGATCTGAAGGCGCCGGCAGCCATCGAGGTGGTCAGGCGGCTGATCGCCCGCGCCGACATCCTGGTCGAGAACTTCCGCCCCGGCGTGATGAAGCGCCTGGGACTCGACTACGAGTCGGTCAAGGCGATCAGGCCGGACCTGATCTATTGCTCGATCTCCGGCTACGGCCAGACCGGTCCGTCGGCGGGCAAGGCAGCCTATGCGCCCGTCGTGCACGCCTCGTCGGGCTACGACATGGCGCACCTCTCATATCAGGAGGGGCGCGAGAAGCCCGATGTGTCGGCGATCTACGTCGCGGACGTGATCTCCGGGACCTACGCGATGGGCGCCATCGCGACGGCGCTCTATCACCGCCGCGCCACGGGCGAGGGGCAGTCGATCGACGTGTCGATGATGGAGGCGACTCTGAGCGTCCTGGTGCCCGACATCGAGAAGGCACAGTTCCCCGCCCCGCAGCCGATCCCGAGAGCCCTGTCTGGCGCGATCCGCTGCGCCGACGGCTACGTGATGATGGCCCCCGCCAGCGAACGCAATTTCCAGGCACTGGCGAAAGCGATGGACCGCGAGGACTGGCTGACCGATCCGCGCTTCGCGACCTTCGCCGAACGACGCGCCAACACGCCGATCCTGGCCGGCATCGTCGCCGACTGGGCTTCGACCCGGCTCGTGGCGGACGTGGAAGCCTTGTGGGAGTCGCACGGCGTGCCCTGCTCGCGCTTTCGCACGGTCGGCGAGGCGCTCGACGATCCGCAACTCGCGCACCGCAATGCCGTCGTCACCATGCGGGACTCCGGGGGCACCTTCCGGTCGGTGCATCCGCCCTTCAGGATTTCGGGGCTGGAGGCACGCACGCGGCCCGACATCGCCGACATCGACGCCGACGCGGCCTCGATCCTGGCGGAGATCGGCTACACGGACGCCGACGTCGCGAATCTCCGCCGGAGCGACGCGCCGAGGTAGCGACCGGGTTCCTTCGTGCGCGACTCACATCCCGAGATACGAACGGCGCAGGCCTTCGTCGGACGCAAGGTCCGCGGCCTTGCCGCTCATCGCGATGACGCCGTTCTCCAGCACGTAGGCGCGGTGGGCGATCGCCAGCGACTGCACGACGTTCTGCTCGACCAGCAGGATCGCCAGACCCTCGTCGTTGAGCCGTTTGATCAGCGCAAACATATCCTCGACCAGCAAGGGCGATAGCCCCAACGAAGGCTCGTCGAGAATCAGCAGTCTCGGCTCGGACATGAGGCCGCGGCCGATCGCCAACATCTGCTGCTCGCCGCCCGACAAGGTGCCAGCCTTCTGGGCGAAGCGCTCCCGCAGTTTCGGGAAGATCGCGACGACCCGCTCCAGATTGACCGCCCTGCCCGCCCGCCCGCGTCGATAGCTGCCCAGCTCGAGGTTCTCGCGCACCGACAGATTTGGAAACACACGACGCCCCTCGGGCACCTGCACGAGTCCGAGCGACAGGATCGCCTCGGGTCGCGCGCCCCCGATTTCCCGACCCTCGAATGCGATGTGGCCGGCGAATGGCTTGTAGATGCCGGAAATGTTGTTGTTGAGGGTGGACTTGCCGACACCGTTGCTGCCGAGCAACGCGACGATCTCCCCGGCCCCAACCTCCAGGTCGATCCCGCGCAGGATCTCCACCGGCCCGTAGCCGGCGCGCACGCCGCGCACCTCAAGCATGGGGCGGGTCCTTCAGCATGCGTCCGGCCGCGCCATGACCGAGATAGGCCTCCACCACCTTGGGATCGGCGGCGATGGCGGCAGGTGTTCCCTCCGCGATCATGCGACCGTCGTTGAGCACGAAGACCTGCTCGGCCAGCCGCATGACCGCCTGCATGACGTGCTCGATGAGCAAGATCGTCACGCCGTCGGCCCGAATGGCGCGGATGATATCCACGATTTCCGATATCTCGGTCGGGTTGAGACCGGCCATGACCTCGTCGAGCAGCAGCAGTTTGGGTGCGGTCGCCAGCGCCCGCGCGAGTTCCAGGCGCTTGCGGCCAGCCACCGTCAGATCGCCGGCGGGCATGTCGAGACGGTCCACGAGGCCGACGCGGCGCGCCACGTCGGTCGCTCGCGTCATCGCTTCGCCACGGTCCGCCGTCCGCAGCCAGGCGCCGACCATGATGTTCTCGAGCACCGAGAGCTTCGCAAAGGGCTGCGTGATCTGGAAGGTCCGGACCATGCCGCGCTCGCAGATGCGATCGGGGCGCGCGCCGGTGATGTCCCGTCCCATGAAGGCGACCTTGCCTTCGTCGGGACGATGAAAGCCCGCGATGGTGGCGAACAGCGTCGTCTTGCCCGCGCCATTGGGCCCGATCAGGCCGACGATTGAACCTTCGGCAACATCGAGCGAGGCCCGGTCCACGGCCGTCAGACCGCCGAAGCGCTTGGTCAGTCCGCGAACTTCCAGCATCGGTCTAGCCGTTCCGGGGCGCGCGGCCACGCCGGACGAACATGCTGGTCAGGCCATCCGGCAAATAGCGCACGATCAGGATCAGGATCGCACCGTAGACGATCAGTGCCAGTGGCTGGGCGTTCTTGACGCCGGGCACCAGATTGCCGAGATCTCTGGTCACCTCGCCGACGATGTGGAGCACGCCCGCTCCGACCAGCGGGCCAAAGATGGTTCCCGCGCCACCCACCATGCTGACGAGCAGCATCTCCACCGACTTGTCGACGCCGAACGCGATCACCGGATCGATGTAGAGGTACTTCTGGGCATAGACCGTGCCGCCCGCGGCGCACATCGCGCCCGACAGGGCGAGCACCCGCACCTTCTCGCGGAACACGTCGATGCCGAGTGCCATCGCTGCGTCCTCGTTCTCGCGGATGGCGGCCAACCGGGCGCCGAACCGCGAGCGCGTCAGCCACCAGGCGATGCCGATCGATAGAACGCAAAGCGCCAGCGCCAGATAGTAGAACGAGATCGCGTCCCGGAACTGGAAGTTCTCCGGCCGGGGATCGGCCTTGATCAGCATGCCGAGCCCCCCGCGGGTGATCGGCACCGAATTGGCGAGAATGCGGAACACTTCGGCGAACGCCAGCGTGATCAACGCGAAATAGGAACCCTTGAGACCGGCGCGAAAGCTCAGCACCGCGATCATCCAGCCCACGAGGGCACCGGCCGCCGCGGCCAGCGGCCAGGCGAGCCAGGGATTCCACCCGTAGGTTACGTGGAGGATCGTCGAGACATACGCGCCGGTGCCGAAAAAGACGACATGACCGAACGACGTCTGGCCCGCGAAGCCACCGGCGATGTTCCAGCTCTGGCCGATGAAAGCCACGAACAGGATCAGAAAGCCGGTGTTGACGGCATAGTTGGAGCGCCAGAGCAGCGCGACCGGTCCGCCGAAGAGAAGCGGATAGACAAGCGCCGCCACCAGACCGGCGGCGCAGAGCAGACCGAAGCGGCTCCGCATCACCGGCTCCCGAACAGGCCGACGGGCCTGAACAGCAGGATCAGGATGAAGACCAGCGGGATGCCGATCTGGCCGAGTTGCTCGCCGAACTGCAGGCCCCCCAGCGATTCGACGATGCCGATCAGCAGTCCGCCGACCAGGGCACCCGCGAAACTGCCCATGCCGCCCAGCACGACGATGGTGAAAGCCACCAGCACGAAGGCGTGTCCGGAAGACGGGCTGACGTAGAAGAACGGCATCAACAGGCACGCCGCGGCGCCGAGGCAGGCGATCCCGATGCCGTAGGAGATCGCGAAGATGTTCTCGACGTCGATGCCGACCAGACGCGCGCCCTGGCGTTCCTTCGCCACCGCGCGAATCGCCTTGCCGGTGTCGGAGAACGCCATGAACAGGCCAAGCGCGGCGCATAGCGCGAGCGAGGCGACGAAGGACACTAGCTTCGGCATAGGAATCAGCGCCGGGCCGACCTCGACGAAACGACCGGCCCACGCGACGTCGATGGTCTGGGTGTCGCCGGTGAAGAAGAACAGGGCCGCGTTGTCGGCAATGATCGACAGCCCGAGCGTGATCAGCAGGATGTTTTCGTCCTTGCCGTGGCTGAAACGTCCGATCAGGCCGCGATAGAGCACGTAGCCGAACGCGAAGGAGCCCGCGACCAGGATCGGCAGGGCGACGTAGGGATCAACCCCGAGCGGCGGCTTGAACAGATAATAGACGCCGTACATCGCCAGCATCAGCATGCTGCCATGGGCGAAATTGATGATGTGCAGGACGCCGTAGATCAACGTCAGGCCGACGGCGACCAGCACGTAGATACCGCCCGACATCAGCCCGTTGACGATGCCGGCGAAGGCGATATCGAGGGTCATGCGTACTGTCTTCGAGATCGGGAAGCCGCGGAACCTGCCCGCGCGCTTCCCGACGAAACGATCAGGAGACTTTGGGCCGCGGGAACACCGCCGTCGCGGAGGAGAATTCCGCCGGCGCGACGACCTCGATCTCGCCCTTCAGCGACTGCATGACGCCTGGCACACCGCCCTGATTTTGCCCGTCGACGAATTTCGTCGGTCCGTAGGGCATCAGGTCGGCCTTGAAGGTCGAACTCGCCAGCGCGGCCGTCAGCGCGTCCTTCTCCGCGGAACCCGCCCGTTCGAGCGCGTCGGCCAGCAGCGACACGGCGGTGTAGGAAAGATAGACCTCGAAGGTGAACAGCGAGCCCGCCGCCTCCACGCGCTTCTTGAGCGCCTGGGCGGTCGCGCTGCGCGGATTGTACCAGTGGTTGGTGTCCATCATGTATTGCGAGACGTCGGCCATTTCCTTGACGAACTTGTAGTTGAAGCCGCCGCCGAGCACGGAGAACATGCCCATCACGTTGACCTTCTGCTGGAACAGCGTGCGCGCCAGCAGCATGTATTCGTTGCCGTAGTTCGACATCATCACGATGTCCGGCGCGGCGGTGCGAATGCGCAGCGCCGCGTTGTCGAAGTTCCGGGTCGGGTTCTCGTGGGCGATGATTTCCTTCGCCTCGATGCCGATCAAGGGGAGCTTGCCGGCCAGCAGCTTCGCGGTGCCGGTGCCGAACTCGCCGTTCTCGTGTACGATGACGGCGGTCTTGGCCGCGCCCTTGCTTAGGGCGCCCAGCGCCGCGATGCCGTCGTCGACACACTTGCCGAAGCCCGGCTTCATGCGGAAAACGTTCTTGAGGCCCCGCTTGACGATCAGGTCCGACGCCGCGACGTCGATCAGGAACGGCGTGTTGTACTTGGCGGCGGCCTGGGTGGCCGCGATGGCGACCGGGCTCTGGAAGCAGCCGATATAGGCCGCGACGCCCGCCTCGTTCATCTTCTCGACTTCGCTGACGCCGACCTCGACCTTCGACTGGCTGTCGCCCAGCAGCGCCTCGAGCTTCGCGCCGCCCATCGACTTGATGCCGCCGGCCTTGTTGATGTCCTCGATCGCCATGGTGGCGCCAAGGCGGTTCTGCTGTCCGTTGTAGGCCACGAAGCCGGTGACAGGGTGGATCAGCCCGACTTTGACGGCCTTTGCCTGGGCGCCGAGGATGGCCGGAAACGCGAGCGTGCCGGCGGCGAGGCCGAGCGCGCTCTGGCCGATGCGGCGACGCGACAGACCGGTGGAACGAATGCTGCCAGACATGTGGATCTCCAGGCGAACCGGGACGGCGTCGCCGTCTCCGGTGATGATGACAAAGGACTTTTGACCGCCCCTCGGCGTGAGGCTACGCTACCCCTCGACTACAAACAACCGGCTTGCGCCGTTGCCGGTCGCACGGCAGCGCCCGACCCGTCGCCATGCGCTCCTTCCGGTCGCGCGCTCGCGGAGAAACGTCCATGGCCCGCGTACTCGTCATCGTCCCCTTCCCGCTCGCGGGCGAGCAGCTGGCGTTGCGCCGGGATCAGATGAAGGCGGTTCGCCTCGGCCCCGACATCGATTTCGACTTCCGGCCGGTCAAGGCCGGGCCGGGCAATCACGTCAGTCACCACGACTACGTGCTCGCCGACGTGGCCATGCTCGAAGCGGGCTTGCGCGCCCAGGACGAAGGGTACGACGCGGTTTGCATCGACACGATGAGCGACTCCGGCGTCGCGGCCTTGCGCTCGATGCTCGACATCCCCGTGATCGGTCCCGGTCGGGCGTCGATGCTGATGGCGCTGATGCTGGGCGACCGGTTCTCGATCGTCACGATGTGGAGCCAGTGGAAGCCGCTCTATACCAAGACGCTCAACGACCTCGGCCTGCATCACAAATGCGCCTCCATCCGCACCATCGGCGCCCGCCCCGACAACCGGAACCTGCTGGGCGGGAAGGAAGAGGAGATATTCCCCCTGCTCGCGGCCGCCGGCCGGCAGGCCATCGAGGAGGATGGCGCCGACGTGTTGATCCTTGGCTCGACGACCATGCACCAGGCCCACGCCTACCTCTCCCGCGAGCTGCCGGTGCCGGTCATCAATCCGGGACCGCTGACCTACAAGCTCGCCGAACTCGCGCTCGGACTTGGCCTGACCCACAGCCGCAAATCCTATCCCCGCCCGCTGACGCCCAAGCCGGAAATGTTCGAGGCCATGCTGGCGGCCGCGGCCGCAAGCGAAACCGGAAAGCGATGACCCCGGTGCCCGGACGCAAGGAGGCTATCCGATGCCGAAGTTTCTGACGGAATCCCAGGTCGCGCGCTACCGGAGCGACGGCTTTGCCTGCCCGGTCGACGTCCTGACCGACGCCGAGCTGCGCGACCACCGCGCCGACCTCGAATACTGGGAATCGAGGCAAGGCCATCCACTCGACTTCCCCGAGAAGTCCAAGTCGTACCTGCTCTACGGCTGGGCCGACGCCCTGGTCCATCACCCCAAGGTGCTGGACGCCGTGGAGGATCTGATCGGCCCCGATATTCTGGTCTACCACTCGACGACGTGGATCAAGGAAGCCAACACGCCGGCCTATGTCCGCTGGCACCAGGACGGCGCCTACTTCTTTCTCGACCCGCTGGAGCACGTGACGGCCTGGGTGGCCCTGTCCGAAGCGTCCGAGAAAGCTGGCTGCATGCGCGTGATTCCGGGTTCGCACCGCCTGCCAATGCTGGATCACGACGACAAGCCCGACCGCTACAACATGATCAAGCGCGGCCAGGGCATCAGCGATCGCTTCGACGGAGAGACCGGCACCGCCATGCCCCTGCGCGCCGGGCAGCTGTCGTTGCACCACACCTCGCTGGTCCATTGCTCGCCCGGCAACGGAAACGACGATCGCCGCATGGGCTTCGGCATCAGCTTCGTGCCCGCCCATGTCCGACCTCTGGGCGAGGTACAGCCGAGCGCGCTGCTGGTGCGCGGCGCGGATCGCCACCGCCATTTCGTGCCCGAGACGCGCCTTGCCACGCCGATGTCGCCGGAGGCGCAGGCGGCCCACGCCGAGGCAGTTCGCCGCTTCCGCGCGCGACAGGACCATGGCTTCGGCTCCAGCGCGGCGGCGAGCTGAACCATGTCCTTGCCGCCGGACCAGTTGACCGCGCTCGTCGAGCGCTATTTCGGACGCGTCGACGCGAAGGACATCGCCGGTACGCTCGAACTCTTCGCGCCCGACGCGGTGTTCCGCATCGAGACAGCCGGCTTGCAATACACGGGCCGCGACGTTGAGTTACGGGGCATGTTCGAGCGCCTGTTCACCCGCTATGCCGGTGTCTGGCACGGCGACTTCCAGCACGTCGTCGATGCTCCGGCACAGCGGATTGCCTCGCAATTCCGGGTCGTGAACACCGGCCACGACGGGCTTGTGCACCACAAGAACAACTGCAACTTCTTCACCGTCCGCGACGGGTTGTTCCATCGCGTCTCGGTCTACATGACGGGCGAGAACTCACTGACGTGAGCGCGGTGCCCCGATACCGGTCTCGCGCGCGAGCACAGAAAGGTCGGGCACCTCGTCCAGCCGGTACAGCGCCCCAAGAATCCGTTCCGTCGCCGCGATTGGCCATGCCCTCCCGGCGAGCGACCGGAATTTTCCTTCCAGTTCCGCTCGCGAATAGGGATCCTGGTCGTCGCCCCGATTGGCATCGACGCCGGCGCGCAGCGTGTCTCCACCCCTGACGCGAATCGCGACGCGTGCGGGGCGGAGTTGCGGCAGCATGGCGGTCAGCGCCTCGTCCTCGGTCACGAACACGCGCCGGGCAAGTGCCTGGACCCGCTCGTCGCCGACCGCCTCCCACGTGAAGTTCTCGACCCCCGACGATCCGCGGACGATCCGCGTCGCCACCGCGAACGGAACGGAGAACTTGGCCGCCAGCGTGTTGCGCGGCGCCTGGTCGTCCAGTTCGGCGGCATGCAGATAACTCACGACATCGATCCGCTCGATCTGGTCGGCCGGCGGCGGCGGAGTCGTCGCGAACAGATTGTCGAGCGCGTCGAGGGCGCCGTGATTGTAGCGACAGCAGGAATGGAGCTTGAAATAGTTCCGGTCGATCTGCCAGCCCCCACCGAGTTCGCGGGTCATCGCGTCGGCGTCGAAGCGGTCCGACACCACGGAGCCAAACACGCTCGCTACGCCGTCCCGCTCGCCGGTGAACCCCGTCTCCACCAGGTCGATCGCCAGCAGGCCCATCTGGTTGGCGATACCCGCGTAGACGTTGCGAACGGTTCCACCCTCCAGCATCGTGCGCTTGCTCGTGGCGAGCGTCAGCGACGAGGCCACGTTGATCGCCTCGCGCATCCGATGAGCGTCGTAGCCGAGAAGCTTCGCGAGGGCCGCGGCCGCGCCCACGGTGCCCCACGTTCCGTGCGGATGCATCGAGGATCGCAAGCTGGTGGCCATGCCGAGTCGCGTGCCGACCTCGTAGCCGACCACCAGTGCCTCGATCACCGCCGTGCCCGACAGGGCACGCTGCTCGGCAATCGCCCAGACCGCCGGCAGGACATGGATGGCGGGATGGCCGCGCGCGAAGCGGTTGCCTTCGTCCATTTCGAGAAACGTGCCGGCCGCGCCATTCAGGAACGCCGCGACCGGCAGCGAGGCCGAGCGCCCCGCCCCGATCACCGACGCAGGACCCGACGCGCCAGCCGCCAGCCGATCGGTGATCGCCCGCATCTCGGGTTCAGCCGCACCGCCGGCGATCGCGCCGATGGTATCGAGCGCCACGAGCGATGCCTGCCCGACCGTTCGGTCGTCGAACCGGTCGAAGCGCACCTCGACCAGGAACGCGCAGAGCGTGTCGAGCCAGTCGGACACGATCATTTACCCGTCAGTGTCCGGCGATAGTGTCGCGCCACCTCGCCCGGCGTCGTCTGCCAGACCTGCTGGAACCGTCCGAGCCGGGTCAGCGCCTCGTCGAGATATTTGATGCGGTGCGCCATGCCCATGAGCCAGGGATGGATCGACAGGTTGAAGACCTGGCCACCCTCCCCGTGCAGCAGCTCGAACGCCTCGCCAACCAGGTCGGGATAGCGCGGCGTGTTGATCCGCCGCAGCCACAGCTGCTGGACGTCGTCCCATTCGGGCTGGTTGGGCAGCGAGATCAGCGGCTTGCCGACCTTCATGGCATAGGGCTGGTCGTCGTTGGGCCAGTCCAGCACGTAGTCGAGTCCGGCCTCGGCCAGAAGGTTCGGCGTGCGATGCGACTCGCCATAGTCCTGTCCCAGCCAGCCCGTCGGGCGCTTGCCCGTTGCTTTCTCGACGGCGGCGATCGATGTCGCGATTTCGGTCCGCTCCTCGTCCTCCGTCATCTTGCTCGTGATCATCCTGTTCGCGAGCGTGCCGTGCGCGATGAACTCGTAGCCGCGCCGGGCGAACTGCTCGATCAGGTAGGGATGACGTTCGGCCGCGACCGCGTTCACCGCCACGCCTGCCTTGATCCCGTGACGGTCGAGCACGTCCAGCACCCGGAAGATGCCGACGCGATTGCCGAACTCCCGCTGCGTCCAGGTCCGGTAGTCGGGCGAGAACGTGCCGTATTCGCCGACGAAACGCGGATCGCGATGAGAGTCCTCGGGCGCGTTGAGCGCCCAGTATTCGAGATGGAGGACCGCGTAGAACGCGATTCGCGCGCCGTCCGGCCACGCCAGCGGCGGGCGCTTGTGGAATGGCGCGTGATCGTAGTGCGGATTGTCGATGCCGGGCTTCAGGGCTTCGAGTTTCAAGGCGGTCATCTCAGGCCTCCCGTCCGATGTGGGCCTGGTACTCCTTCAGGCCGTTGGCCGTGTACCAGTCGGCGATCTCCTCGCCGGTACAGATCCAGGCATCCTTGTGACCGCGGATGTAGCCCAGCGCGCGATCGAGATGCTTCAGCCGATGGGGCGCGCCCATCATGTAGGGGTGCAGCGCGATGCACATCACGCGCGGATTGGTCTCGCCCTCGCGATACACCGTGTCGAAATGATCGACGATCATCTGCGAGAACTCCGCCGCCTCGACCGGCTGGCGGTAGATGTTCGCGTCGTTGATGTCCATCGTGTAGGGGACGTGCAGCAGCGTGCCGTGCCGGGTGGCGATCGGCGTGGGCTGGTCGTCGTGGTAGAAATCGCAGAAATAGTCGAGCCCGGCCTCCTTGATGAGATCGGGCGTGTTCATCGTGTTGGCCACCGCCGGCGAGAACCAGCCGCGCAGGCGCCGGCCGGTCAGCCGCAGATGCACTTCCTTGCTGTAGGCAATCGCGTCACGCTCTTCCTGCTCGCTGTAGTTCCAGTGGTAGCGCGTGTTGAAGGTGCCGTGGCTCATGTACTCCCAGCGTCGCGCCTCCATCGCTTCCAGGATGTCGGGAAACATCTGGATCACCGACATCGACAGCGACACCGAGCAGCGGATCGCGTGCTTGTCGAGCACCTCGAACATCCGCCACAGGCCCACGCGATTGCCATAGTCGCGGCCGCCATAGCCGAGCACGTCGGGATGCGGCATGCGCGGCCACGGGTTGCGCACGCCCGCCTCGGCCGGAAGATACTCGTAATGTTCGATGTTCGGCACGACCCACACGGCGACACGCGCCCCGTTTGGCAACGACCATCTCGGTCGTTCGACGATCGGCGAGTAGCTGAAGCGATGCGGGTCCACGGCCGGCTCCTGTCCTGGAAGGCGCCAGTATGGGGTCGCCCGACGGGGGTTCGCAAATCCATCGCTGCCGTTGGGTATTGCGATGCGAACCTGACACGATGCTATGCTCCCGAAGACCGCGACGACGCGGATATCCTTTCGATGGATGCCCCCGATGAGCCTCGCCTTTCCGAACCTGTTCCAGCCACTCCGTCTGGGCTCGCTGACGCTCGCCAACCGCATCGTCGTCGGCTCGATGCATACGCGGCTGGAGCAAGTCGAAACGACGCCCGACCGGCTCGTGGCCTTCTACGAGACGCGAGCCCGCACCGGCCCGGCGATGATCATCACCGGCGGTTACTCCCCAAATGCCGACGGCACGATCGAGGATGAGTCCGCCCGCCTCGATTCGCCCGACCAGATTGAGTTTCACCGCGCCATCGTCGGCTCGGCCCATCGCCACAACGTGCCGATCCTGCTGCAGATCCTGCATGCCGGGCGATACGGGCGGCACGGACGCCTCGTCGGCGCGTCCGACATCCCCTCCCCCATCAACCGCCGCACGCCACGCGTTCTGACCACCGACGAGGTCTGGTCCACCATCGCCGATTTCGAGCGGTGCGCGGCGCTGGCGAAGGAAGCCGGCTACGACGGCGTCGAGATCATGGGCTCGGAAGGCTACCTGCTGACGCAGTTCCTGTGTGCCCGCACCAACACGCGCGACGACGTCTTCGGCGGCAACCTCGACAACCGGATGCGCCTGTCGCTGGAGATCGTGCGCCGGGTACGGACGCGTTGCGGGCCGGACTTCGTCGTCGTGTTCCGCGTCTCCTCGCTCGACCTCGTCGACAACGGCATGACCGGCGAGGAAATTCTCGCCTTCGCGCGCGCCTTGCAGGACGCCGGAACCGACGGGCTCGACAACGGCGTCGGCTGGCACGAGGCGAGGGTTCCGACGACCCAGTATTCGGTGCCGCGCGGCGCCTGGCGGGAGGCGACAAGGCGGCTCAAGCAGGCCGTCGCGATCCCGGTGATGGCAACCAACCGCCTGCCGATGCCCGATCTGGCGGAAAAACTGATCGCGGATGGCGACGCCGACCTGGTGTCGTTGGCGCGCCCATTTCTCGCCGACCCGGAATACGCACTGAAGGCCCGCGAAGGACGTGCCGATGAAATCAACACCTGCATCGCCTGCAACCAGGCCTGCATCGACTTCATTTTTCGCGACAAGGTGTCGACCTGCGTCGTCAATCCGAAAGCCGCCCACGAGACGATCCTCGTACCGGCGCCGGTCGTCCGGAAGAAGTCCGTCGCGGTCGTCGGCGCCGGCGCTGCGGGCCTCGCCTGCGCGCTGGAAGCGGCACAACGCGGCCACCGGGTGACGCTGTTCGAAGCCGGCGCGAGGGTCGGCGGGCAGATGCTGCTGGCGATGAACGTGCCCGGCAAGGAGTTCGCCGAAACGATTCGCTACTTCGAGACCCGACTGCGGCGGCTGGGCGTCGATGTCCGCACCGGGACCGCCGCGACCATCGACGGGCTGGCCGGGGGCGCATTCGACGAGATCGTGATCGCGACCGGAGCGACGGCGCGGCGGCCCGCGATCGAGGGGCTGGGACATCCCGCGGTGGCCTGGTACGGCGATATCCTGTCGGGACGGCGGATCGCGGGCCACAAGGTGTTGATCGTCGGCGCCGGCGGCATCGGCCACGACGTCGCGGCCTACCTGACCGCGCCGGTGGTCGGGTCGGACGATTTTCTCGACGCCTGGGGCGCCGATTGCGCGTCGCGCTCGGGTGGCGGCCTGAAACCGCCGGCGACGCAAACGGCGTCGCGGGACGTGACTTTGTTGCAGCGTGGCCCGAAGGCCAAGGGACCGCCCGGACTGTCGACCGGATGGGTGCTGAAGAGCGAATTGACGATGCGCGGGGTCAAGGTGCGAACCGGCGTCGCATACGGCCGGATCGACGACGCCGGGTTGCATTTGAGCACCGAAAACGGTCCCGAAACGCTGCAAGCCGACACCATCGTGATCTGCGCCGGCCAGGAATCCGACCGCGGCCTCCACGACGCGCTGGTTTCGCGCGGTTTGCGGCCGCATCTGATCGGCGGCGCCGAGGTGGCGAGCGAACTCGACGCCTTGCGGGCGATCGAGGCCGGCACCCGCCTGGGCCTGAACATCTGATTGACGCGGCCGGCCCGAGCGAGTGGACTCCCGCCACAGGGAGACCACCATGTCCGATCGCATTCTCGTCATCAATCCCAACTCGACCGAGGCAGTCACGAACGGCATCGACGCGGCGATGGCGCCCCTGCGGATGGGGGGCGGCCCCGCCATCGAGTGCATCACCCTGAAGGAAGGACCGCCGGGCATCCAGAGCCAGGCCGACGTCGAAAGCGTCGTGCAGCCGCTCGCCCGCACGGTGGCCGCCCGCGACAACGACTGCGCCGGCTTCGTCATCGCCTGCTTCAGCGATCCCGGACTGTTCGCGGCCCGCGAGGCCACGCGCAAGCCGGTGCTCGGCATCGCCGAATGCGGCGTGCTGACGGCGCTGACGATGGGCCAGCGCTTCGGCGTGATCGCCATCCTGGACCGTTCGATCCCGCGCCACCTCCGCTATGTCCGGCAGATGGGGGTCCAGGACCGCTTCGCCGGCGACCGCGCCATCGGCCTCGGGGTCGTCGAGCTGAGCGACGAGGGACGCACGTACGGACGGATGGCCGAGGTCGGCCGCGAGCTTCGCGACCGCGATGGCGCCGACGTGCTGGTGATGGGCTGCGCCGGCATGGCGCGCTACCGCGACCGCCTCCAGGACGATCTCGGCATTCCCGTCGTCGAGCCGACCCAGGCCGCCGTCGCGATGGCGATTGGCCGGGTGCGTCTGGGCTGGGGCGGCTGACGATGGCCGGCCCGACACGACGGCGGCTGCTGGGCGCCTCGGTCGGCCTCGCCGCTACCGGCATCGCGTCGGCACGGGCACAGCGCGGCAAACTCGGCGAGCGGCTCTACGCGCTGGTCGAGGAATACGCGCGCTGGCCGCATCACCGCACCGGCACGCCCGAAGGCAAGGCGACGGTCGACTGGTTCGTCGGGCAATTGCGCAAGTTCGGTGCCAACGCCCAGCGCTGGCCCTACACCTACGAGCGCTACGACCATCGCATTTCGGTCAAGGTGCGCGGCCGCACGATCGAGGCGCTGCCGCTGTTCTATTCCACCTATGGCGAGTTCAAGAGCGACAAGCCGTTCGTCCGCCCGGTCACGCTCGACGACAACATCGACGTCAAGGACATCGTGGCGGCGCTGCGCGAAGCCCAGGCCGCGCGGGCGCCGCTGGTGATACTGCCGACCTTCGGCCGCATGGGCGGCGCGGCGGCGGCCTCCATGTTGATCGGCGTCGACATCGATCCCGACGCGCCGTTGTCGCGCGGGCCGACCCTGCTGGTGGCCGGCGACCACGTCCAGGCGCTGACGGTCGGTCCGACCGAAATCGTGCTCAATGCCCGGAAGTTCACCGAACGCGACGAGATCGTGATCGCCAGACTCGGCGACGCGGTCGGCGTGCCGACCGTGATCACGGTGCCGCTGACCAGCTGGTTCACCGCCGCGGCCGAGCGCGGCAGCGCCATCGCGGTCGCCCTCGAGGTCGCCATCAACCTCTCGAAGATCATGCCGATCACGGTGATCGGCACCACGGGCCAGGAACTCGACGCCTACGGCGTGCGCCGCCTGGTTGCCGCCCAGCCGACGCTGGAAGCCTACGCCATCCTGCATGTCGGCTCGGCGGTCGGGGCCGGGGTGCGCGGCAAGGATGGCAAGCTGGTTGCCGCCACGACGCGCTGGGCGGCCTCGTCGCGGCCCGCCGACGACCGCACGCCGCTGGGCGGCGCCCTGCGCAAGGGCGGCTTCACGGTGACGCCGCGGTTCGGCCTCGAGGCCGCGGCGTGGGCGAAAACGGCGGGCAAGGACATTCCCGTCCTCTCCTTCACCGGCCTCTTCCCGCAATTCCACACGCCCGGCGACTTGCCCGAGACCACGACGTCGCCGGCCCTGATGGAAGCCGCCTACGACGCGGTGTACGACGCCGCGCGCGCGTTGACGGCGTTGTAGGGGGCGGCCTTCAGCCCAACCGGAAACCCTCGAGATTTCCGCTGGCGCGCCAGGCCGCGAGCATGTCGTAGAACGGCATTGCTCCGTCGGGATAGCGACCGCCGACGAACAGATCCTCCCCGCGTCTCGCCTTGCCTTCTCCGTTGTAGTAGCCGGGCGTGCACGACGCGTAGAAGTCGACCTGCGCCTTGTTGCGCGGCGAGGACCGGATCAGGTCGACGTAGGAGTCCACCGCCTCCGTCGTCGGTTCGATCCGCGACGCGCCCCGCTTCCTCGCCTCCCGCAGCACGAAGGCGAGATGCCGCGCCTGTTCGTCGAGAAGATGCACGGCGTTGACCGCCGCGACGGTCTGCTGGTTGCCGCCGACGAACAGGCAGTTCGGAAACCGGTCCGTGGTCATGCCGTGCAGCGTGCGCACGCCGTCGCGCCAGTGGTCGCCGAGCCGCGTGCCCTCGCGGCCGGTGATCTCGAACCCGAGCAGACGCGTGTAGGTGATTCCGGCCTCGAAGCCGGTCGCGAACACGATGCAGTCGGCCGCGTATTCGCGGTCCCCGACCACGACCCCGCGCGTCGTCAGGCGCTCGACGCCGCGTCCGGCGGTGTCGACGAGTTCGACGCCGGGCCGGTTGAAGGCTTCCAGGTAGTCGTCGTGAAAACAGGGGCGTTTGCACAGCCAGCGATACCAGGGCTTCAGCGCCTCCGCCGTAGCCGGGTCCTTCACGACAGCCTCGACCCTGGCGCGGATCCCGTTCATCGCGCGATAGTCGGCGATCTCGTTGAGATACGCGATCTCCTCGCGCGTCGGCTTGCGACCAAGCCGCGCGACGATTTCCTTGCGCGGAATCGGCGTCAGCATGCCCGAAATCTCCGTCCAGCCATCGTGGACGTAGTCGATGTCCTGCTGGATGTTCGAGATGAGGCGCTGGAAATTCTCCCGCCGCGCCTTGTGCCAGCCCGGCTTCGACATGTCGGCCCAGTCGGGCGGCGTCTCGCGTTGCCCCCGCACGCCGATCGTCGAAGGGGTGCGCTGAAACACGAGCAGGCGTTTGGCCCACTTCGCCACTTCGGGGACGATCTGGACGGAAGTGGCGCCGGTACCGACGACCGCCACGGTCTTGTCGCCCAGGCCGATCAGGTCACCGCCGGAGTCGCCGCCGGTGTAGGCGTAGTCCCAGCGGCTCGAATGGAAAGCATGGCCCTGGAACTCGTCGATTCCCGGAATCCCCGGCAGCTTGGGCAGGCTCTGCCGACCGCACGACAGCACGAAGTAGGTGGCCGTCATGCGATCGCCGCGGTCGGTTTCTACCAGCCATCGTCCCTGCTCTTCGATCCAGCTGACCGCCGTTATGACGGTCTGGAAGCAGGCCTTGTCGAAGAGGCCGTAGTGCTTGCCGATCCGCTGGCTGTGCTCGAGCATTTCGGGCGCGTAGGCGTAGCGATGCCTCGGCGCGTAGTTCAGTTCTTCGAGCAAGGGCAGATAGATGTGCGCCTCGATGTCGCACATCGCGCCGGGATACCGGTTCCAGTACCAGGTACCGCCGAAATCGCCCGCCTCTTCCACGATCCGGATATCGCGAAACCCCGCCTCCCTCAGACGCGCGCCGACCAGCAGGCCGCCGAAGCCGCCACCGGCGACGATCACTTCGGTATGATCGACGATCGGTGCGCGCGTAAATCCCGGATCGACCCACGGGTCCCGCGCGTAGTCTTTGAACTTTCCCTCGACGGTGGGAACGTACTGGGTGTTCCCCTTGGTCTGGATTCGCTTGTCGCGCTCGTGTTCGTACTTGCGCAGAAGATCGCGCGGATCGAAGTCGAGCGGTCCGACGAGATCGTCGATCGTCTGCTGCGTTGCCGTATGCATCGGTGACTTCCTTCGGCCCCGCGCCGGCGGAGCAATTTCATCGCCTCCGTAGGCGCCCGCCCACTGGTCGAGGGCGGGCTTGCCGTCGCGCCGCCGCGTCGGCCTGACCTACGCGCGTTTCCCAGTCCCGATAGTGACGGGAGCGGCGTTCCCGACCCAACGCAATCGCCGCGCGACACCGGCGATCCAGCCATGCGGCCCTCGCCGACCGGGGCGGGAGACGCCGCGCCCGCTCCGCCGCGTCACCCCCCGGTCGATGCGGCCGCCTTCGGACCTTCGGCGGTGGCGAACAGCATGCGGTCGTCGGTACGGCAATAGCGGTCGGCGAACATGCGGCCGACGGGATGGTACTTGTCCATGTAGACGCGCTTGGCGACGGGGTCCCAGAGCTCGTCGCGGATGTGGAAGCGAAGGCCTTCGCCGATGACGAGCTGGCGGTCGTCCTTGACGTTGATGACCTGCCAGAGCTTGCATTCCATCGCCCATGGCGCGGCGGCGAGGCGAGGCGGCGCCACGTCGACCGACGGAGCGAGACCGAGCTCCAGATAGTCGGGCTCGCCGATGTCGGGCGGAAAATCGCCGCTCGACTGATGCATCTTCTCGGCCAGCGGCTCGTCGGTCATGTTGACGACGAACTGGCCGGTGCGCTCGACATTGAGCCAGGTGTCCTTCAGCCGCCCGTCGGGCCGCTTGTTGACCGAGAACATGATCAGCGGCGGATCCTCGGAGAAGGCATTGAAGAAGCTGAATGGCGCGGCGTTGACGACAGCGGTCGGCCCCAGCGTCGTCACCCAGGCGATCGGGCGCGGCAGGATGAAGGCGGTCAGGACCTTGTAGCGCTCGGCCGAGGTCAGGTCGTTGGAAGCGTACTGCATTGGGCTACGGGTGCTCTCTGGAATGGAATGGATGGCGCGTTCCCGGACGGCGAGGCCGCGTGTCCGACCGACACCCCCCACCCTCCGATTCCGCCGGACAAGGGTCATTTTATCCGGACAGCGACGGTTTTGTCCGGACAACGACGATTTCGGCCGGACACGGCCCGGGCAATGTCGGACAAAAGCGACCCGATCTCCGGACGACGGCCGGACAAGGGTCGGACAAGGGTCGGACAGGCCGTCGTATTCCCGGACCGATCAGATCGGGTGCCGGACGCAGTCGCATGGGCAAAGCGGGGCCTTGCCACGAGCAAGCGGCAGGCCCTGACTGGCGTCGAGTGGAGTGATCGGGGTGAAATCTTCATAATTCACATTATGTAGTATTTCGTCGTTCAATGTCAACATTCGAGCATCGATCTACCAGGGCAATCGGGTGAAGGAAAGAGGTGACAAGGTCGAGAAGTGCTGAATCAGTGCGGCTCCTCTGGTAGCAAGAGGACGAACGCCGATGGCCCGATCGACCCGCGACAGCGACATTCACGCCGAGACGATCGTATTCCTGAGTCATTT
>CAMDVZ010000041.1 GCA_945878895.1 Caenispirillum bisanense
AGATAGCTGGTCTCGCGGTCCGTCGGGCGGAAGTTGCTCATCGCGGGGCGCTCCTTCGCAAAGCCGTCCCACGATTCTATACGGACGCGATTCCCGTGGGAATCCCCGACCATCCCCCACGATGCTTTAAGTCCGACAGGCTGCTAGGACGCCTTCCCCAACAAGCCGATCCGCATCGTGGTGCCCTTCGCGGCCGGCAGCGCCACCGACCTGACCGCCCGCGGCCTCGGCCACAAGCTCCAGGAGTTGCTCAAGCAGCCCGTCGTGATCGACAACAAGCCCGGCGCCGGCGGCCAGATCGGCGCCCAGGCCGTCGCGACCGCGGCGGCCGACGGCTACACGCTGCTGATGGGCACCAACTCGACCAACGCCGCCAACCCGGCCCTGTTCAAGAAGCTGCTCTACGACCCCGCCAAGGATTTTGCCGCCATCGCCCGCGTCGTGACCGGCGTGAACTGCCTGGTGGTCAACAACGACGTGCCGGCGAAAACACTCGCCGAGCTGATCGCGTACGCCAAAGCCAACCCCGGCAAGCTGAACTACGCCGAGGCCAGCGCCTCGCAGCGCCTGTCGGCGGAAATGTTCAACCAGATGGCCGGCGTGAAGATCGAGCGCGTGCCCTACAAGGCCAGCCCCCAGGCCGTCGCCGACGTGATCACGGGCCAGGTCCAGCTGATGTTCCCCGACCTGCCCCAGGGTCTGGCGCAGATCAACTCGGGCAAGGTGCGCGGCCTCGGCACGACGGGCAAGACACGCACCACGGTGGCGCCCGATCTGCCGGCCATCGCGGAGGTCGTCCCCGGCTACGAGCTGGTCTACTGGCTGGCGGTGTTCGCGCCGGCGGCAACGCCCAAGCCGATCCTCAAGGCACTCGCCGAGGCCGTCGCGCTGGCCGCCAGGGACGAGGCCACCGGCAAGGCCATGACGCAGGGCCGGATGGAAGTGTCGGTCATGGTGCTCGAGGAGTTCGAGGCCTACGTGAAGGCCGAGACGAAGAAATGGGGCGACGCCATCAAGGCGGCGGGCATCGAGCCGGAGTGAGGAAGAGGCGCGGATGGCGACCCGGGTCCTCGCCCGGACGGTCGAAACGCAAGCTCCGCGAGAGAGCGCGCGCGTCGATGCCACACATCGTCGGGGCCCTTTCGCTGCCGGTGCCAGTGAAGTATTCTCGACGCGAAGACGCGCGCCGGACCACGCTTGACGGACCCGGAGGAAAATAGCGTGACAACCATGCAATCAAGCGATGGGCTCGCCCTGCGAATCGAGAACAAGCCGGGTCGCACCCACGACGCGGCCGGAACATGGCGCGAACCGGTGAGGTCGCGCCTTGCCGAGCTCGTGCGCCTGCCGGTTGGCTGGGACGGATACACCGGCGTTCCGGTCAAGGCCGAGAATGCCCGCTTCGCGATGGATCTGCTCTCCGTCACGTGCCCCGATGCCATGCCGGCACCGGAGATCGTTCCGGGACCCGGTGGCGATTTGCAGGTCGAATGGCATAACGAGACCGTCGATATCGAGTTGCATGTTCGTGGCCCCAACGATGTATCGGCCTGGCGTGCCCGCGAAGGGAAGGAAGAGGAGCTCCGGCTGACGGACGATTTTGCCGTCGTGTCCCTGTGGCTCCGCCACTTCGCGAGCGCGGAAGGCGAGATTGCAGCCGCCGCCGAGTGACGACAAAGGCGTCCTGCCGCACGATCATCCCGGGATTGTCGCCGACGACCTCGTCATCCGCCGGATATCGGAGCAGTTCATCGTCAACGATCCCAGGTCCGGCGGTCGGCGTATCTCTTCGATGGCCTATCGGGAATCCTCGACCGGCCATGGCGGGATGTCGGTCGATCTCGAGCGTCTCATCCTGGAGGCCGGCATCGATCCCCGCGTTTTCGCGACGACGCCGCGCTGGATCGGCTCGGTCTATTTCGAGGCTGGCCAGATACGATCGCTGGGATGTCGTATCGGCTACGATCCCTCGCCGGACAATCCCTATCACGGCGAAGTATGGCTGGGAGCATCGAAGGCAAGCCGCAGCCTTCAGCTGGCAGCTGTCTGGTCCGTGCCGATCCCGGAGGTCTCGCCGTAGCGCAACAGCCTTGTGGCCCCGCCCTTCCCAACGCGCGCGCCCCGCCGCATGATCGGCCGCGACGACGGACACCGGCGGGGGAACACATGCAGATCTGGTTCACGGGCGTGGCCTCGCCGCGATCGACCGCGCGCACGGCGCGCGAGCTGGAGGCGGCCGGCTGGGACGGCCTCCTCGTGGTCGATTCGCAGAACCTCTCGGGCGATCCCTATGTTGCGCTGGCGGGCGCGGCCCTGGTCACCACGACGCTCGGGCTCGGCACCGGCGTCACCAATTCGGTCACCCGCCACGCCGCGGTGACCGCGACCTCGATCGCCAGCGTGCAGCGTCTCGCCAACGGCCGCGCCGTGCTCGGCATCGGTCGCGGCGACTCGGCCTTGGCCCATCTTGGCCGCGCGCCGGCGCGGCTGGGGCCGTTCGAACGCTATCTGAGCCAGTTGCAGACCTATCTGCGTGGCGAATCGGTGCCGTTCGAGGAGATCGACATTCCGATCGACGTGGCGCCGCCGATGTCGGAACTGGAACTGGCCGACGCGCCGCCGGCCAGCCGGATCGGCTGGATCGCCGAAACGCCCGGCGTAAAAGTGCCGGTCGAGGTGGCGGCCAGCGGCCCCAGGGTGATCGCCATCGCCGCCCGCCACGCCGACCGCATCATGTTCGCGCTGGGTGCCGACGAGGAGCGCATCGCGTGGGGGATCGACCAGGCGAAAGCGGCGCGCACCAAGGCCGGGCTCGATCCCGCGACGCTGAGCTTCGGCGCCTACATCAACTGCGCCTGCCACGACGACATCGACACCGCGCGCGCCCTCGTTAAGGGAGGCCTGACGACGTTCGCGCGCTTCTCGGTGATGCACGGCAAGGCGAGCGGTCCGGTGTCGGACGGCGATCGCGCGGTCCTGCACGAGTTGCGCGATTCCTACGACATGAAAGCCCACACGCGGGGCGACTCGCGCCAGGCCGGCACGCTGACGAACGCTTTCGTCGACCGGTTCGCCATCGTCGGCGATGCCGCGCGCGTCGTCGGGCGGCTACGAGGTCTGGCCGGACTCGGTCTCGACAAGGTCGCCATCAGCGGCGGCACGCGCGGCGCGTCGGCCGCCGACGGTGCCGTGTCGCGCCGGATGCTGGAGACCGAGGTCCTGCCGGCGCTGCGCGGATAGCAACGCGCCGGCCCACGAGGACCGGCGCGTCGACCACCGGGTCGGCCCCCGAACGCGTCAGTCCCTGAAATTATGCGTCCAGTTCTTCGAGTCCTCGGTGTCGACCTGATGGAACTTGCGCTGGTACTTGTCGGCCTCGCAGTAGCCGTAGCGGATGGTGAAGGGCTCGCGACTGACGCAGATCGCCACGCCGCCGGTCCATTCGCGCTTGGCGGCTGGCGCCTGGGCGTAGACGAGGTAGTAGCGGTACTTCAGCTCGCCCGGCCACAGCGTCATGCAGGCACCGCGCGCCAGCTTGTACCAGCCCTCCGACACGAACGAGTGCGGTCCGCCGTCGGTGGTGGTGTTGAGCGCCTTGGCGACCTCGATGTCGTTGCTGGAGTTGTTGCAGGCCCGGAAGCCGCTGGGCGCGGCTTGCTGGTTGGCCGGTTCGGGCGCGCGTTGCTGGGCCTGCGCGGAAACCGAAGCCACGATGCCCGATGCCGCCAACAACGCCGCCATGGCGACGCGCCGCGATGTTCCTGTGTTCCACGCCATCATCATCTCTCTGCGGTGACGCAAAAGGCTACCGCGCCAAGGGCTGCCCGGACAAGCGCCGTGTTGCGGCGGGACCACTTGTCGCGTGCGATCGCCCCGTCCCCCGTCGTCCCACCGCCGTCGTCCCACCGCCTTGCCGGCCCATTTCGCGGATGTTACGGTTCCGCATCGACACGCCGGCCCGCCCGGCTCCGACATCGAGGAAACGCCTGCATGTACAGTCTTCTGCGCAACGCCGAAATCCGCCGCCAGCTCGCCGCCAACGCTCGCTCCCTGCTGACCGGTCAGGCGCTGTCGCTGCTGCCGGCCCTGGCGGTGACGCAGCTGTTCTTCCACTGGAAGAGCTTCCTGCTGGAATTCGGTGGCTTCCTCGTCGTCTGGTTCGTGCTCGACATGGTCGTGACCGCCGTCCGCGGCCTGGTCGCGAAGCCCGCTCCTGCAAAGATCGAGACGCGGCGCGACTGAACCGGTTCGGGCGGCGGAGCAGGCGGCTACTTCTTCTCGCCGCCCGACGCGGTGCGTTCGATCCACTTCACGACATCGCCGAGCGACGCCGACGAGAGGCCCATCCGTTCGAACGGCACGAACAGCGCGATGCCGGCGAAGACGCAGAACAGGAAGCCCAGCACCAGGAACTGGCGGGCCATCAGGTTGAGGATGCCCGCGGCGAACGGCACCGCGCCGAGAAACAACGCAGCGGGCGTACCCCAGCCAAGCGCCGCGACCGCCAGGAACACCATCGCGCCCAGCACCGCGCCCATGACTATCCGTGGGATCATCTATCGTGCTCCGCCATCGGCGATCGCCGCCGTCGCGTCCTTCCTACGCCAGCGAGACGCGACGGGACAAGCGCGGCGCCGGTTCGTCAGTCCAGCCCCGGCTTGCCGCCGCGCAGTTTCTTGACGGTCGAACGGCGGGTCTTGCCATCCAGCCGGCGCAGCTTCGAGCCGAGCGTCGGTTTGGTCGCCTTGCGCGGCTTGGGCACGACCGTGGCGCGGCGGATCAGATCGACCAGTTTCGCCAGCGCGTCCTGGCGATTGGTCAGCTGGCTGCGGTGGCTTTCGGCCACGATCACCAGCACGCCCTCGTTGGTCAGCCGCCGGCCCGCCAGCTTCGACAGCCTGGCGCGCACGTCCTCGGGCAGATTGGGCGACCGCGCCACGTCGAAGCGCAGCTGCACCGCCGTCGACAGCTTGTTGACGTTCTGGCCGCCTGGCCCCGAGGACCGCACGAAGCTTTCCTCGATCTCGCGTTCGTCGATGGAAATGCGCGCGTCGATGCGAATCATGGAACTCCTCCGTCGACATTGCCCATCGCGGCACGCGGGCGATAGGCTGCGCGGCCACGCGAAGGGGAAGCGATGACGGACGATCTGCTTTACATGCCGGCGGTCGAGGCCGCGAGCCTGATTCGGCGGCGCAAGCTGTCGCCCGTCGAGTACATGGCCGCCGTGCTGGCCGGCATCGAGCGGGCGCAACCGAAGCTCAACACCTTCGTCGTGGTATGTGGCGACCAGGCGATGGCGGCGGCGCGCGACGCCGAGGCCGCCGTCGCGCGGCGCGAGACGCTGCCGCCGCTGCACGGCGTGCCCTTCAGCGTCAAGGATCTGATCGACGTCGCCGGCCTGGGCACGACGCACGGTTCGCGCATCTTCGCCGACAACGTGGCGAAGGCCGACGGCGTGACGCCCGCGCGCCTGAAAGCCGCCGGTGCCATCGCGATCGGCAAGACCACGACGCCGGAATTCGGCCACAAGGGCCTGACCGACTCGCCGTTGCAAGGCATCACGCGCAATCCGTGGGGCCTCGACCGCACGTCGGGCGGCTCCAGCGGCGGGGCCGCGGCGGCGGTCGCGGCCGGACTCGGGCCGCTCGCCATCGGCACCGACGGCGCCGGCTCCGTGCGCGGGCCGGCGGCGACCTCCGGCATCGTCGGACTCAAGGGCACGCTGGGCGCGGTCCCGATGGACACCGCGCGCGACGTGTTCGCCAACAATGCCTACGCCGGGCCGATGACGCGCACGGTCGGCGACGCGGCGTTGATGTTCTCGACGATGACCGGAGCCGACGAACGCGATCCGTGGTCGTTGGGCGGAACGCCGAGGCCGGTGTCGCCGCTGCTGACGGCCAACGGCCTCGCCGGCGTGCGGATCGGCTACATCGAACGCATGCACAACAGACTGGTCGATGCCGACGTGCTCGCCAACACGCACGACTCGCTGAAAGCGCTGGAGGCGCTGGGTGCCGAGATCGAGCCGGTGACCGAGCCCATCGACTGGATCGAATACGAGGGCCGCGTGCTCTACCAGAGCGGCATCGCCACGGCGATGAAGCCCTACATGGCGCAATGGCGCGACAAGATGGATCCCTCGATGGTCCAGTTCGCCGACTGGGGCGAAGGCTTCTCCATGCACGATTTGCGCGAGGCCAATCATGCGCGCACGCGGCTGTTCCAGGCGATCCAGCGCCTGCTGAAGCGGCATGACTTCCTGGTGTCGCCGACCACGGCGCGCACCGCGCTCGACGCGACGTTCGACGCCACGAAAGACGTGATCGTCGACAACCAGGCTTGCGGCCTGACGCGCCAGAGCTGGACCGCCTACCAGTACCCGTTCAACCTGACGGGCCATCCCGCGATCTCCGTGCCATCGGGCTTCGGCCGCGATGGATTGCCGACGGGGTTGCAGATCGTCGGACGCTGGTGGGCCGACAACGACGTGCTGCGCGTGGCGGCCCTGTTCGAGACCGCGCGGCCCTGGGCACACAAGCGGCCCGCGTTCTGAAGCCAACTCCGGGAGAGTCCGACATGCGCCTGTTCGCCGCCACCATCGCGACCGAGACCAACACTTTCTCGCCGTTGCCGACCAGCATCGAGGCCTATCGGGAGAGCGTGTTCTTCCGGCCGGGCGAGCATCCCGACGACGCGCCGCGCATGTGCACCGCGCCACTGTTCGTGGCGCGCAAACGCGCCAGGGCCGAGGGCTTCGAGCTGATCGAGGGCAGCTGCTTCGCGGCCAGCCCGGCCGGCACCACCAACCGCGCCGACTACGAGACCATGCGCGACGAGATTCTCGACCAGCTCAAGGCCGCGATGCCGGTCGACGGCATCCTGTTCGGCCTGCACGGCGCGATGGTCGCGCACGGCTACGACGACGTCGAAGGCGACATTCTCGAACGCGCCCGCGCCATCGTCGGCCCGAAGTGCGTGATCGGGGTCGAGCTCGACCCACACTGCCATCTCACGCTCAAGCGCGTGGCGCTGGCCGACGTCATCGTCTGCTACAAGGAATTCCCCCACACCGACGTGGTGGAGCGCGCCGAAGACGTCCTCGATCTGGTGCTGGGCAAGCTGCGCGGCGAGATCAACCCCGTCACGTCGGTCTACGACTGCAGGCAGATCAATTCCTATCCGACCACGCTCCAGCCGATGCGCGCTTTCGTCGACCGCATCATGGCGATGGAAGGCAAGGACGGCATCCTGTCGATCTCGATCGCCCACTGCTTTCCCTATGCCGACGTCGCCGAACTGGGCAGCCGCGTGCTGGTGATCGCCGACGGCGACAAGGCCAAGGCCGACGCGCTGGCGACGAGGCTCGGCGAAGAGGTCGTGGGGCTGCGTGGCAAAACCATGCCGTCCTATCTCGGCGTCGCCGAGGGCGTCGTGGCGGGTCGCGAGTTCAACGATCTGCCCGTCGTGATGGCCGACCCGGCCGACAACGCCGGCGGCGGCGCGCCCTCGGACAACACCGCCATCCTGCGCGAGCTGATCGCGCGCGAGGTCGAGGATGCCATCCTCGGCCCGATCTGGGATCCGATCGCGGTGCGGCTGTGCTTCGACGCGGGCGTCGGCGCCACCTTCCCGCTGCGTTTTGGCGGCAAGATCGGCCCGACCTCGGGCGCGCCGATCGACGCGGACGTCACCGTCACGGCCCTGCGCCGCGATTGCTGGCAGAGTTTCGGCCCGACCCAGGTGCCGCTGGGCGATTGCGCCGCCATCCGCATCGGCGGCGTCGACATCGTCCTGATCGCCAACCGTACCCAGGCGCTGGGCCTGGAGCTGTTCACCAACATGGGCATCGATCCGCGCACGCGGAAACTGGTGGTCGTGAAGTCGACCAACCATTTCATGGCCGCGTTCGGCCCCATCGCGAAGAAGGTGCTCTACATCGATTCCGACGGACCGCTCAGCCGCGATTTCCGGCGCATTCCCTAGACGAAGGTCCAGCGACCGATCTGGCCGCTCGACGAGGCGACGACACCCGGTCTGATCCACTGAACAAGGGCCGTCTCGGAGGCCTGCGACAGCCGCGACTCCGCCACCCGGCCGACGCGCTGGCGAAGCGAATCGCTTGTGGTCTAAACGTCCGGCCACGTCGTCGCGCGACCGCCGGAGAGTTCAGCGTCCATGTCCACGAGCCATCTGTTCGAGCCCCTGAGAATCGGCGCCGTCGAAGCGCGCAACCGGATCCTGCTGGCGCCGCTGACGCGCATGCGGGCGGGCCCCGGCAACGTGCCGGGCCCGATGAACGCCACCTACTACCGGCAACGCGCGTCGGCAGGCCTGATCGTCGCCGAAGCCACCCAGGTCGTGCCCGAAGGCCAAGGCTATCCCAACACGCCCGGCATCCATTCGCCGCAGCAGATCGAGGGCTGGCGCAGGGTCACCGACGCGGTCCACGCAGCCGGCGGCCTGATCTTCCTCCAGCTCTGGCATGTCGGGCGCGTCTCGCATTCCTCCTTCCAGCCCGGTCGCGTCCTTCCCGTTTCCGCCTCCGCGGTCCGCATCGAGGGCCGCCTGCTGACCGCCGCCGGACCCACCGAGTACGAAACGCCGCGCGCGCTGGAGCAGAAGGAGCTGGCGGGCATCGTCGATGGCTATCGCCGCGGCGCCGAGAACGCCCGCGCCGCCGGCTTCGACGGCGTCGAGGTACATGGTGCCAACGGCTATCTGCTCGAACAGTTCCTCAACGACCAGACCAACCACCGGACCGATGCGTGGGGTGGTTCCATCGTCAACCGCTCGCGCCTGTTGATCGAGACCATGCGGGCGGTGTGCGACACCTGGAGCGCCGACCGCGTCGGCGTGCGCCTGTCGCCGTGGGGCATCGCCAACGACTGCACCGACTCCGATCCGGTGAAGCTGCATGCGCACGTCATTGGCCGCCTCGCGCCGATGGGCCTCGCCTACCTGCATCTGATCGAGCCGCGCGCCGCCGGAACCGGCCGCAGCGACGCGCTGCGCGAGGACGCCCCGTCTGCCTCGGGCACGTTCCGCAAGATCTGGCCGGGCGCGCTGATCGCGGCCGGCGGCTTCACCGCCGACAGCGCCGACGCCGCGATCGCCGCCGGTACCGCCGACGCGGTGGCGTTCGGCCGCTGGTTCATCTCCAACCCCGACCTGCCCGCCCGTTTCCGCCGCGGCGCCGAGCTTACCCCGTACAATCGCAAGACTTTCTACGGCGGCGCCGAGGCAGGGTACACCGACTATCCGACGCTGTAGACGTCGCAGCAACGAGGCCAGTTGCCACCGGCAACGCAGCGCCGGTAAGGTCGTCCCGACGACATCGGCGAAGGGGCGCTCGGCATGTGCGATACGATGGTGGCGCTGGCGGGAAGCACGGTCGACGGCGCCACCCTGTTTGCCAAAAACAGCGACCGGGAACGCAACGAGGCGCAGTACCTCGACATCGTCCCCCGCCGACGCTGGCGGGCGAGGACGTCGGTCGGGCTGACGCACGTCGCGATTCCGCAAGTCCGCGAGACGCACGCGGTGCTGCTGTCGAAGCCGTTCTGGATGTGGGGTGCCGAGATCGGCGCCAACGAGCACGGCGTCGTGATCGGCAACGAGGCTGTCTACGGCGCGCGCCAGCCCTCGACGACGCCGGGCGTGCTCGGCATGGACTATCTGCGCCTGGGCCTCGAACGCGGGAGCACCGCCGAGGAGGCTCTGAACGTCATTGTCGGGTTGCTGGAGCGCCATGGCCAGGGTGGCAACTGCGGACACCTGACCACGCGCGGCTACCACAATTCGTTCATCGTCGCGGACGCCACCGACGCCTGGGTTCTGGAAACCATCGGCCGCGACTGGGTGGCGGAGCGGGTGCGCGGCACGCGCAGCATCTCCAACGCGCTCTCGATCGGGTCCGATCGCGACCGGATCGGCGAGAGGACGCGCGGACGGCTTGGCGATGCGTCGTTCGCCGCGACCATGACGAACCCGCGCCGCGACGGCCTTTCGCAAGGCCACCGGCGCTGCGGGCGCTCGACGGAGATTCTGGCCGCCGGGGCCGGCCAGCTGGACCTTCACGCCATGATGGCGGCGCTGCGCGACCACGGCCCAGCCGGTCGCGACTGGCGGCCCGACCAGACCGCGACCAAGACGATCTGCATGCACGCGGCCTGGGGCACCAGCGGCGGCCAGACCACGGCCGCGATGGTGAGTTGGCTCAAGCCGAAAAAGACTCCGGTGCATTGGGTCACGGGATCGGCCGCGCCGTGCCTGTCGGTGTTCAAGCCGCTCTTTCTCGATCTCGGCCTGCCGGTCCGCGAGCCGAAGCCCGATGGCCGCTTCAACCCGCGCAGCCGCTGGTGGGCGCACGAGCGACTGCACCGCGCCGTGCTGACCGACTTCCAGGCGCGTTCGGCCGCGTTCGCCGCCGAACGCGACGCATTGGAGGCTCGCTTCGCGCGCCGCATCGCTCGCGTCGTCGGCGCCGACGCAGAGACGCGCCGTTCGGCGGTGCGCGCGTGCTGGGCGGAAGCGGACGCGGCCGAGCGTCGCTGGGAGGGTGCCGTCGCGGCCATCCCCACGACGTCGAAAACGGCAACGGCGTATCGCCGCGCGTGGGCGCGCTTCGACCGTCTAGCCGAAGTCCCGGACCGGGCCGCGTTCTGACCGGCGTGCCGGTCGGAACGCTCCGGCGTCAGCCAGCCTTCAACAGCGAAAGAATCCGCTCGACCGTGTCGTCGGCGAGCCGGTGCAGCTCCTCGGTGCTGCGGTTCTGGATGGGATGCGGCAACCAGACGATGGCCGGCTCCAGCCCGAGCGCGTCGCTCTGGACGGCCGCGCCGTCGCGGAACGGTTCGGTCACGATGTTGACGCCGGGCAGGCCGCGCCGGTCGAGGTCGTTCAGGTCGTGCAAACTGCACGATGTGCAGGAGCCTCAATCAGACAGCGCGATAACGACCGCCTGCGTCTCGGCCGCGATCCGCTGCAGCAGATCGGTCGGCGCGACCCGCGTGTTGGTCGGCTTGCGATAGCGCTTCGAGGTCACGCCATGCTCGCGCAGCCGGATTTCGAGGCGGTCGATGTACTCGCTGCCGCGTGGTTTGCCGATGTCGAGCAAGGCAACCGTGAGGCCCTGGAGCGAGGATGGCGGCGCCAGACGCGCGCGCCGCTGGCTGCCGGTTTCCGACGTCGGGTCGCGCAATCTGATGCCGCTCATGTGCCGATCTCCGTGGTGACGGGGCGTGTCTGGTCGGGATGACGGGTGCCCGGCCAACCGCTGAGAATGGCCGACCACAGGCCGGCCGGACCACCGGCGCGCACGATCGACAGACCGCCGCGCTGGAATTTCGGAACGAGGTCGCCGGCCCGCGCCGGATCGACGCCCTCGGGCACGCCGCCGACGCCGCGCGCGATATCCGCGCCCGGCCGCAGCAGCGCCTCGTACAATCCGTCCTCGATGCGGGCGCGATCCCAGCCGGCGTCGCGGAAGATCGCGTAGTGTTCGGGCGACAGCAGCAGCACCGCGATCATCGATTCGACGATGCGGGGATGACCAACGGCGCACAGCGACATCGCGAGCGAGCGCGCCAGCTCCTCCGGCGTGCGCGAACGCTGGTCGATGCAGCCCTGCACGCCATAGGCCTGGAACAGGGTGACGGCGCTGCGACCCACCGGAATGCCGCGCGATTGCGCCAGCGGCTGCCAGTCGCGATCGCTTTCGTCCTCGGGGAAGCAGAAGCCGATCTTGCCGGGCCAGCCGAACGTCGCGCGATCGATCTCGCCCGGCTTGCCGCCGCCGACGTTGCGCACCACCATCTGCAGGGCGCGCCCGATGGTGAGGTTGGCGCGGTTGCCCTGGCCCAGCGCGTTGATGCCGCTGTTCATGCCTATAGCGCGCGTCACCGGTCCGTTGACGACGATCACGGGTCCGGAGAAGCAGGTCGTGCACAGCAGGCCGTGCATGGTGAAGACCGGATCGAGGGCCGCTTCCACCGCCGCCAGCACGACCGGCAGATATTCGGGCTTGCAGCCTGCCATCACGGCGTTGATGGCGATCTTCTCGACCGTGCAGGACGCCAGGTTGGGCGGGATGTCGCCGACGATTTCGTCGGGCCGCCGCGTCGTGCCCTGGAGCATGCGCAGGATGCGTTCGTCGGTCGGTGGAATCACCGGCAGGCCATCGGACCAGCCGCGATCGAAGCAGGCCTCGGCCTCGTCGGCCCATTCGTCGAGCGTGACCGCCCGCGACACGATGCCGGGATTGCCGAACCGCGCGATCAGGCGTTCATGGACACCGGGATCGCGGCTCTTGGATCCGCATCCCGGCTGGAACGCCGGCAGGCCGGCGCCAAGGCCGGACTGGCCGGTCACGCGTTCCCACTCGGCGCGATCCCAGCCGACGGTGCGCGCCACCTCCTTGCCGCCAGCGAACCGGATCAGGGTCGGTACGGTCTCGACGTCGTGTCGGAACGACTCCGCCAGCGCGTGGTCGTCGACCGGCGCCAGCCCTTCAGGAAACGCCGGATCGTCTTGCGAATAGACCACCAGTGGCCCGTGGCGCGCGACCTCCCCCAGCACCGGCACGACCAGCTGACAGGTCGGACAGTCGTGCTTGGCGAAGACGACATAGCCATCGGGCGGTGGCACGGTGGCCGCGGGAGACGGGAGCATGGGCACTTCCTGGTTGCGGTCGCCGCAACCCAGCACGGACCAGCCTCGCCACGCAAGCCGTCGCGACCCACCGGAGCCCGCATCAGCCCCGCGCCAGCGTCGCGGCAGATCGACCGCCGGCCCTCTGGCGAGCACCACCTCTCCCGGTCTAGTTTCCGGCAACGAATTCCGGAGGATACGCGCCATGGCCTACGATCTCGTCATCAGGAACGGCACCGTCGTCGACGGCTCGGGCTCGCCGGGCTATCGCGCCGACGTCGGCGTCAAGGACGGCAAGATCGTCAGCGTCGGACGCATCCGGGCGCCGGCCACCGAGACCATCGACGCCGAAGGGCACGTCGTGTCGCCGGGCTTCGTCGATGGCCACACACACATGGACGCCCAGATTTTCTGGGACCCGATCGGCACCAGCTCCTGCTTCCATGGCGTCACGTCGGTCGTGATGGGCAATTGCGGCTTCACGCTGGCGCCCTGTCGCGAGGCCGAAGCCGATCTGGTGTTCCGCAATCTGGAGCGGGCCGAGGACATCAGTCGCGCGGCCATGCTGGCCGGCATCAAGTGGCGCTGGGAGACGTTTCCGCAGTTCCTCGACGTCATCGACACGCTGCCCAAGGGCATCAACTACAGCGGCTACATGGGCCATTCGGCGCTGCGCACCTACGTGATGGGCCAGCGCGCCTTCACCGACAAGGCGACCGACGACGACCTGAAGGCAATGGTCCACCAGCTCAAGGAAGCGATCCGGGCCGGCGCCATCGGCTTCTCGACCACGCGCAGCGTCAACCACCAGACATCCGACGACAAGCCGGTCGCCAGCCGCCTCGCCTCGTGGCAGGAACTGGCCACGCTGGTCGGCGCCATGGGCGAGCTCGACGCGGGCATGCTGGAGATCGCGGGCGAAGCCAGCGGCGCCTGGAACGAGAAGGCGACCGGCTACTACAACGACCTCGCCACGCTCAGCGCCGAGACCGGGCGGCCGATCACGTTCGGCCTGTTCAGCGCCCGCACCAGCCGCGACGGCTGGCGCAAGTGCCTCGACATCGTGGATCGTTCGGCCCGCGAGGGCGGACGGATGATCGTGCAGGTCCACAGCCGGGCGCTCAGCGTCCTGCTGTCGTTCGAGACCCACACGCCGTTCGACAAGTGGGACGTCTGGCGCGACGTCCGCGCGCTGCCGCTGGAGGCCCAGAAAGTCGCCCTGCGCGACCCCGAGACCCGCCGCAAGCTGGTCGAGGTCGCCAATCGCCCCTACGAAGGCCCGACCGTGCGCGGCACCGAGGCGCGGCCGCCGCAGTGGGAACAGGTTTATCTGTTCGACACGACCGAGGGGCCACACCGCTCGATGGCCGACCTCGCGCGCGCCAAAAACACGACGCCGGTCGAGCTGATGATCGATCTGGCGCTGGAGCGCGACCTCAAGCTGTTCCTGATGCAGCCGATCGCCAACGAGGACCAGGGCGACGCGCTGGAGCTGATGAAGCATCCGCGCTCGGTCGTGACGTTCTCGGACTCCGGCGCCCATGTCTCGCAGATCATGGACAACTCGCTGCAGAGCCACCTGCTCAGCCACTGGGTCCGCGACAAGCAGGCCTTCACGCTCGAGCAGGCAGTGCGGATGATCACGTTCGACACCGCCACCCAGTTCGGTTTCCACGACCGCGGTCTGGTGCGCGAAGGGATGGCCGCCGACCTCGTGGTGTTCGACCCCGCCACCATCGGCGCCCGCATGCCGGAAGTCGTCACCGATCTGCCGGCAGGCGCCAAGCGCCTGAAGCAGACCGCCAACGGCATCCGCGCCACCGTCGTCAACGGCCAGACATTGCTGCGCGACAACGTGCCGACCGGCAATCTGCCCGGCCAGCTGATCCGCCACCGGCCGCGGCACTGACGCCGCGGCGACGGATCACGTCGTCGACAGCAGGACCTTCGCGACGGTTTCGGGCTCGTCGAGCATGACGATGTGCCCACCGGGGCTGGAGTGGACCTTCCAGCCCGGATCGGCCTTGAGGGTTTCCGCCACCGCGAGGAACGGCGAAGTCGGCCAGCCCGTCGCGTGGAGATAGTGGCGCCCGAGAACGGTCTGCCACGCACCGGTCAACCGCACGGGATCGAGGAAGCAGGCCAGCGGCATCGGCACGCATCGGCCGCTGAACATGTCGTGGTCGGCCGCGTTGAGATTGAAGAACTCGCCGGGGACGGCATCGATGCGCAATCCGCCGTGTCCGGCGGTGGTCGCCAGCAGCATCGACCGCGCGAACTCCGGAACGTGCTGCCACAGCGTGTCGCCATCCTTGGGGATGAACGAGTCGAGGTAGACCAGCGACCGGACGCGGCCGGGCATGTGGTCCGCGACGCCGGTAACCACCGCGCCGCCATAGGCGTGCCCGCACAGCACGACGTCGTGCAGATCCTCCCAGCGCAAGACGTTGAGAACGTCCTCGACGTGGGTCCCGAAATTGATCTCGCCGCGGGCGAGATGGGAGCGCTCGCCGCACCCCGTCAGGGTCGGCGCGAACACGTCGTGCCCCTCCGCCCTCAACAACCTGGCCACGCGGGCGAAAATCCAACCGCCCATCGAGGGCCCGTGCACCAGAACGAACGTCGCCATGTCGGCTCTCCTGTGTCCGGCCGCGACGTTGCACAATCGTGGCCGGACTGTCACCCGCGACTTGCATGGCGACGCAGTCCAGCCGCGCGCCGTCGCGGTAGGTCGTCCCGCCGGGCGATCCTATACTCGACGCAGCGACGACCACGTTCGCTCCGGAAAAGTCATGACAGCGACCACGACCGCCACCGACCGCGACCAACCGTTCCACTCAGCCCTGGTGTCGCGCCACGACGCCTACGTGATGCTGGGCGGGGCGGCGATGATGATGACGCTGGCGATGGGCATGCGCCAGAACATCGGGCTTTTCCAGACGCCGGCGTCGAAGGATCTCGGCATCGCGATCGCGGATTTCGCGCTGGCGGTGTCGGTGCAGCAGGTCGCCTGGGGACTGACGCAGCCCTTCGCGGGCATGCTGGTCGACCGCTACGGCTCGCGCTGGGTGGCGGTGGCGGGCAGCGGGCTCTTCATATTGGGGCTTTGGCTGGCGGCGACGGCAACGGGTGCCACCGGCATCGTCGTGGGCGTCGGGCTGCTGATCGGCACGGCGCTGTCCTGCACCAGTTCCAGCGTGACGGCGAACATCGCGGCACGCGTCGTGATTCCCCAACGACGCACGCTGGCGTTCGGAATCGTCGGCGCGGCGGGCTCGGTTGGCAGCCTGCTGACCGCGCCGCTGGCACAGTATTTCCTCTCCACCGACGGCTGGCGGGCGGGACTCTGGGCCTTCGCGATCCTTGGTCTGGCGATGTTGCCGGCCGCCTTCATGGGCGGTGGGGCCGACCGGTTGCCCAACGGCACCGCGGCCGACCGCAAGCTCACCATCGGCGGCGCGCTGGTGGAGGCGCGCCAGCACGGCGGCTTCGTCGTCATGGCCTGCGCCTACTTCGTGTGTGGCCTGCAGCTGGTGTTCCTGACCACGCACCTCCCGACCTACCTCGTGAGCTGCGGCATGGACGCCAGCTACGGCGCCTGGTCGCTGATGCTGATCGGTGGTTTCAACATCGTCAGCTCGTGGGGCTTCGGCTGGCTCGGGGACCGCTATCCCAAGCGCTATCTGCTGGGCGGGCTATATCTCGCCCGCTCCGCCACGCTCGCGATCTATTTCATGACGCCGCCGACGCCGGTATCGACGCTGATCTTCGCCGCCGCAATGGGCATCCTGTGGCTGGGCGTCGTGCCGCTGGTCAACGGTCTCGTCGTCCAGATGTTCGGCCTGCGCTACCTCTCGACCATCACCGGTTTCGCCTTTCTCAGCCACCAGACCGGCTCGTTTCTCGGCGCCTGGGGTGGCGGCTACATTTTCACCATGAGCGGCAGCTACGACATGGCGTGGAAGATCGGCGTGCTGATCGGCCTGATCGCGGGCACCGCGCAATTGCTGATGAACGACCGGCCCACCGCGCGGGTGGCGGCAGCCGGCACGGGCTGAACGGCGCTCAGGAACCGCCGGACCGTTCGATCGCGGCACCACAGGCGGCCAGCTTTTCCGTCATCCCATCGTAGCCGCGATCGAGATGGTCGAGGCCGTCGAGCACCGACTCGCCCGCCGCGCCCAGCGCCGCGATCAGCAAGGCGGCCGCGGCCCGCACGTCCATCCCCGTCACGGCGGCGCCACGCAGCTCCGGCACGCCGCGCACCAGCGCCGTGCGACCGCGCACGACGATGTTCGCACCCATCTTGCGCAGCTCGTCGACATGCCGGAAGCGCTGTTCGAAGATCGTCTCGGTCACCGCGCTCGCCCCCTTCGCGAAGGCAAGCAGCGCCAGGACGGGCGATTGCAGGTCGGTCGCGAACTCGGGATACGGTCCCGTCGTCACGTCGATGCCGACAAGTCCCATCGCCGCGCGTGAGGCGACCAGCCCGCCATCGACCTCGCGCAACGCGACCCCGGCCGCCGCCAGGGCCGGCGCCGCCGCGCCGAGCAGATCGAGACGCGCGTTCCGCAAGGTCAGCTCGCCGCCGGTGATCGCCGCGGCACAGGCCAGCGTGCCGATCTCGATCCGGTCGGGCATCACGGCATGGACCGCGCCCGCCAGCGCGGCACCGCCATGGACGGTCAACGCATGGGTACCGACGCCGTCGATGCGCGCGCCCATTGCCCGCAGACAGGCCACCAGATCGGCGATCTCCGGCTCGCGCGCGGCATTGCCGATGGTCGTCGTGCCGCGCGCCAGAACGGCGGCCAGCAACAGGTTTTCGGTCGCGCCGACCGAGGGCTGCGGCAGATGGATGGCAGCACCTCGCAAGCCACCGGGCGCGCGGGCATGGATGGTGCCGCCGACCAGTTCGATTTCCGCCCCCATCGCGCGCAGACCCGCGAGGTGGAAATCGATGCCACGCAGGCCGATCGCGTCGCCACCGGGCATCGGCAGCACCGCCTCGCCGCAGCGCGCCAGCAGGGCGCCCAGCAGCAGCACCGAGGCGCGCATGCGGCCGACCAGATCGGCATCGACGTCGCCGGGCCGGATGCGGTCGGCGCACATCGTCAGCGACAGGCCGACCGTCGCGCGCGACCAGTTCATGTCGACGCCCAGACGCCGCAGCAGCGCCGACAGCACCGCCACGTCGAGACTGGCGGGCACGTTGCGCAAGGTCACGAGGTGTGGCGTCAGCAGGGCCGCCACCATCAGGGGCAGCACGGCGTTCTTGGCGCCGCTGATCGGGTAGCTGCCGACCAGCGGCCGGCCGCCCCGGATTCGCAACGCGTCGCCGCGGGCTGGCCGCCACCACGGGGCGGCGTCGGCGAGGGAGGCGTTCGGGGTCGGAGTCATGGCCTGGACCGGATCGGATGCACGAAAGGGCATGGTAGCGACCCCCTCCCTGCTTGGGTAGCGGCGGCACGCCGGATTGCTGGATTGTCCGGCACTCGGGTGGACGCGGTCCGGGCCCTTGTCGTATCCGCGCCGCGGTCGGGGTGGATCGACGCGCCGGACCCGCCGGCTCGCGCGGCGTCGGGTCAAGGACGCCGCGTGCCCGATTGCCCTCGCCGACGAGTCGCGATGCTTTTGACAACGCAAAGTTAAAATGTCCCCTGTTTGTCCAAAGTTGGAATGTCCCCTTTGGGTATAGTCGGAGGGGGTGGGTAACGCTCGCTCGCGCGCTCCCCAATCAAGCGCCGTAGCGGGCGAGCGTTATCCACGCCCGTGGGCGGGAGGCTGGCGGCGAGGATGGCGTCGAGCCTGGCGGGCAGGGTCTTGCCGTCTTCGGCCGGCGC